>DOHJ01000031.1 GCA_003535335.1 Paracoccaceae bacterium
GTGGCCTTTAAAGCCAGATGAATTCTTGCGTTTGGTCATGCCAGCTGTTTAGAAATGTGACACCAATCCGTCAACTTGACGATACCATCGTAAGTGTTCGCAACTAAACGCGGACAGGTCCAATCCGGGGACGTCCATCCCATCAGAACCCCAAAAGTCGTAGCTGCAGGACATCAAGCTGCAATACCAACTTTCAGTCATAATAAAATTGCCGTGCTCATGTGGCGTTTGTTGGCAAATCCTTTGGTTCTGCTTACTTTAAATCCGGCTGATCCAAGCGATCTGCGCACAAATCCGGCTGCTGTATAGGTGGCCAATGTGCCGCTATCCGCCGTATGGTTGGCGACCTCTTGCATCAGATTATCATCCCATAATTCAGGGTTCTTGGCCGGAGAAAACCCGTCCAGATACCATGCATCAGCCTTGTGATTCCATTTTGGTAAAGTTTGGCGGGCATCACCGATGATAATGTTGGCAACCAAATCGTCGGTTTTTATAAAATAATTACCTTTGGACCACTCAGTTAGAAAAGGTTCACTGATTTTCTGGATTTCAGGAAAGGCCGACATGGCTTTCTCTATGTCGGCTGAAGGCATCGGATAGGCTTCAAAGCTGGTAAAATGCAGGGGTGTTTTCAGGCCCGCCTTGCGCCATTCCAGCAATGTGGCGAACATATTCAACCCCGTGCCAAAACCAAGCTCGGCAATATGAAAACCCTCTTTGAGCCGCGCGGGCAGGTTGTTGCCCGCTAAAAATACATGCCGAGTTTCCTCTAGCCCATTGTGCAGCGAAAAATAAGGGTCATCAAAACGGGCACTGACCGGCAAATTTCCGTCACGCCAGATTAATTCTGCTGACTGGTGTTGATCGTTTGAATGGGTCATAACCCGCCTGACAATGAATAAATATGTAAGGTTTGGCAATGGTTGATGTAACGGTTATGGGGGCCGGAATTTTCGGGCTTTCGGTGGCTTATTGCTGTGCATTGCGCGGGGCCAAGGTGCGGGTGATTGAAACCACGCGCGTCGGGGCCGGATCAAGCGGTGGGCTGGTCGGCGCGTTGGCACCGCATATGCCGGAACTCTGGGATGCCAAGAAAGAATTCCAATATCAAAGCCTGATTATGGCAAAGGATCATTGGGAAAAGGTCGATCAATTGTCGGGCCTGTCATCGGGTTATGCAAGGGTTGGCCGTTTGCATCCAATCGTTTCGCCCCGCGTTTTGGAGCTGTCGCATCAGCGCGCCATAAATGCCGAGGATCTGTGGTGCGGATTGGCGGATTGGCGGGTTGTCAAACGATCAGATTATGATGCGTGGGCACCGCAAAGCCCGACAGGATATCTGGTGCATGACACATTAAGCGCCCGCATGCAGCCCCGTGGCGCAGCGGCAAGTCTGGCCGGTGCGGTGACTGCATTGGGTGGCGAGATCGTGATTGGTAAGGCCAAGCCGGCAGGCAAGGTTGTTTGGGCAACAGGCTATCGCGGTTTGCTCGAATTATCCGAGGAATTCAAAACCGAAATTGGCAATGGGGTTAAGGGCCAGTCCGCGCTTTTGCGCTTTGACGCCGGTGATGCCCCGCAGCTGTTTTCCGACGGCATTTATGTGGTGCCTCACAGTGACGGAACCGTTGCCGTTGGCTCGACCAGCGAGCGGTATTTTGATGATTCTGTAATGATCGATGAATTGCTGGAGGATATGCTGCTGCGGGTTTTTTCCACATTTCCTGTGCTGGCAGGGGCTGCGGTTGTTGACCGCTGGGCCGGCGTTCGTCCGCGCGGGCGTAAATTGGCCCCGATGCTGGGGAAATATCCGGGACGTGACGGGCATTTTATCACAAATGGCGGCTTTAAAATCGGCTTTGGTATGGCACCAAAAATTGGCGAGGTAATGGCCGATCTGGTTTTAGACGACAACGCCAGCGGCATTCCCGACCAGTTTACGGTTGAAGTAAATATGTAGTAGCGCTCTGGAAATGTTGTTCGGCACGCAGGGTTGAATGGCTTTTTCAAGCACCCCAATTTTCAATAACATCAACAGCCTCCTGTGCTGTTTCGACAAATTTGAAAAGATCCAGATCCTCGGCTGAAATTGTGCCGGCCTCTGCCAGCACATCCCAATTGATAATGCTGCGCCAGAATTTTTCGCCAAACAGCAAGAATGGAATGCGTTGCATGCGGCCGGTCTGGATCAGCGTTAGCGCCTCGAAGGTTTCGTCCAGCGTGCCAAATCCGCCCGGAAATACCGCCACAGCCTTGGCCCGCATCAGGAAATGCATTTTGCGAATGGCGAAATAGTGAAAATTAAAACACAAATCAGGCGTCACATATTCATTCGGCGCCTGTTCGTGCGGCAAAACAATATTCAGCCCGATCGACACACCGCCCGCATCCAGTGCACCGCGGTTTCCGGCCTCCATTACACCGGGGCCACCGCCGGTGACGATCACGTTTTCCTTGCCGCCATTGCCGTTGCTTTTCAGCGTCATAAGGCGGGAAAATTCGCGCGCTTCGGTGTAATATTTTGACAGATCTGCCAAAGTTTTTGTGCGGGCAGTCTCTTTCTTTGCAGGTTCCGGAATGCGCGCACCGCCAAATAGCACAATGGTTGAATCAATGCCGGCCTCATCCAATGCCATTTCGGGTTTCAGCAATTCCAGTTGCAAGCGCACGGGGCGCAACGCGTCCCGGCACAGGAAGTCATTATCGGCAAACGCCAATTTATATGAAGGCGCGCGGGTTTGCGGTGTATCGGGTATTTCACGCGCTGTTTCAATATCTTGACGCGAATGACGCATTGAATGTTTGCGTTTTTGCTGGCTCATTTGTGTTCCCTTTTCCTGTGTCGCATTGTATCACGCTAAACTTCTGTTTATACGCTGATCCCGAACGAAGCCAAACACATTTACAAGGGAACGCAAATGTTCAACACACAGCTGGAAACCACAATCGAAGCCGCATGGGATGCGCGCGACACTATTACACCTGCCACAACCGGCGAAGTACGTGAGGCAATCGAGGATACCTTGAACGCTCTGGATGGCGGTAAATTGCGGGTGGCTGAAAAGCAGGGTGATGGCAGCTGGCATGTAAATCAATGGGCCAAAAAGGCCGTGCTGCTGGGGTTTCGTCTGCAGGATATGTCACCAATAGAAGGCGGGCCGCATGGCTCTGGCTGGTGGGACAAGATTGATAGCAAATTTAAAGGTTGGGGGCCGGAGGAATGGCGCAAGGCCGGATTTCGTGCAGTTCCGGGCGCGATTGCCCGCAAATCCGCCTATATTGCACCCGGTGCAGTGTTGATGCCGTCCTTTGTGAACCTTGGTGCATATGTGGATGAAGGCACGATGGTTGACACTTGGGCTTCGGTCGGATCATGCGCCCAGATTGGTAAAAATGTGCATCTATCCGGTGGTGTTGGAATTGGCGGTGTGCTGGAACCAATGCAGGCTGGCCCGACAATTATCGAGGATAACTGCTTTATCGGTGCGCGTTCCGAGGTGGTCGAGGGTTGTATCATTCGCGAAGGTGCGGTTTTGGGCATGGGTGTTTACATTGGCCAATCTACTAAAATTGTTGACCGTGAAACCGGCGAAGTAACCTATGGCGAAGTGCCGCCCTATTCGGTGGTTGTGGCGGGCAATATGCCAACCAAAAACAACATTAGTCTCTATTGCGCTGTGATTGTGAAACGGGTGGATGAGCGCACGCGCTCAAAGACTGGCATAAACGAGCTGTTGCGTGACTGATAAGCCAACAAAAAAGAAATCCCGCCAGCAGGTTTATACCCTGCTGGTCGAGGTCGGGCGTCTGGATGGTGATGGATTGCCCAAAGGCGCAACCGGCGCTGCTTTGATGGTTTACGCGTCTGGCGTGGACGAGGCCGAAGCGGTGCGCGAAACCGTGGCAATTCTGAAAAAGGCCGATCTGGCACCGCTGGATGTGACCGGCTATGGCACATTGCAAGAGCGGCTGGAGCAAGGCCATGATATTGGTGATGATGAACGCGATTTGATGCAGCGGGCACTGGATGAAAACAGTGTGGTCGTGGCCCAGATGACCCCGTTTTTCGAGGACCAGAAACCAGCAGGAAAAGGTCGGCCAAATTAACCTGAAATTTACGCTAGAAGTATTACTTAAAATCAAAATCTAATTCATTGAAATATAAACTGGTGAAATTGTAACAAAATGCGGGCGTGAAATACTCTGGTTATGTTGGTTTCGGGAATCATAGAAACGCATCCAAAAACTTGACTCTGGCAGCCTAGCGCCCCATGTAGCCTTAAATATTAAACCGAGCAGGAATTATTGAGAATCATGGCAAAAAAAACTGAAAAACCTGAAGGTATTTGGGAGTTGTTTAAAACGGTGTTCTGGGCACTGATCATTGCGGGGCTTTTTCGCACCCTGTTTTTCCAACCGTTCTGGATTCCGTCAGGATCAATGAAAGACACCTTGCTGATCGGCGATTTCCTGTTTGTAAACAAAATGGCTTATGGCTATTCGAAACATTCCTGCCCCTTTTCTGCTTGTCCGTTCTCGGGCCGTATCTTGGGCTCGGAACCCGAGCTTGGTGATGTTGTGGTGTTTCGCCATCCGGTAAATGGCAACGATTTCATCAAACGTCTGGTCGGACTGCCCGGTGACAAGGTGCAAATGAAGAACGGCGTTCTACACCTGAACGGTGAGCCGGTAAAATTAGAACCCACAAAGGCATTTGAAGAAACCCATGAAAAGCAAGGCTCAGCTGGCAGTTTCCCCCGCTGTGAAAATACACCGGGCGTTGGTGGAATTTGCACGAAAAGCAGAATGATCGAAACCTTGCCAAATGGCGTTTCCCACAGCATCCTGAATATCGGCGATCAGGCCAAAGATAACACCGGGATTTATACAGTTCCCGAAGGGCATTTTTTCTTTATGGGTGACAACCGCGACAATTCAACCGACAGCCGTTTCCCGCAAAATGCAGGCGGTGTTGGCTATGTTCCGTTTGAAAATATCATCGGTCGGGCTGACCGCATTATGTTCTCATCGGCCGGAAAATCATTGTTCTATTTCTGGACATGGCGCTCGGACCGTTATTTTAAGGCAGTTCAGTGAAGCTATCGACGGAACTAAAGGCCTTTTTAGGGCGTATTGGTTACACATTCAAACGGCCCGAGCTTTTGCATCGGGCCGTTACCCATTCATCGATGTCATCACCAACCCGCGACGACAATCAGCGGATGGAATTTTTAGGCGACCGTGTTTTGGGTCTGGTCATGGCCGAAGCGATGTTCACAGCCGACGAGGGCGCAACCGAAGGCCAGATGGCCCCGCGGTTTAATGCACTGGTGCGCAAAGAAGCCTGTGCAGATGTTGCGCGCGAATTTGATTTGGGGGCTGTGTTAAAACTGGGCCGCTCTGAAATGTTGTCAGGTGGTCGGCGCAAAGAGGCGCTGTTGGCGGATGCCATGGAGGCCATAATTGCCGCTGTTTATCTGGACGGCGGTTTTGAAAAAGCCCGGGCGCTGGTTGTCCGGCTGTGGGGCAAGCGAATAACCGAGGTAGATACAGATGCGCGTGATGCTAAAACAGCCTTGCAGGAATGGGCGCAGGCCAGAAAATTCGCCCCGCCCAGTTATATTGAAACAGCCCGCAGCGGCCCGGATCATGCGCCGTTATTTACAATAGAGGCGCGATTGCAAAATGGCGAGGCCGAAACGGCCAGCGCCAATTCAAAACGTCAGGCCGAACAGGCCGCAGCCAAGCTTTTATTGGCCCGATTGGAGAGTTGAAATGACGAAAACAAGTGCCGGATTTGTGGCCCTGATCGGCGAACCTAATGCCGGAAAATCAACCCTGCTAAACCGGATGGTTGGTGCCAAGGTTTCGATCGTTACCCACAAGGTGCAAACAACGCGCGCCCGCATTCGTGGTGTGGCAATCGAAGGCGACGCCCAGTTGGTGTTTGTTGACACACCCGGAATTTTCGCGCCGCGCCGCCGGCTGGATCGGGCCATGGTCGCCGCGGCCTGGAGTGGTGCGGCCGATGCTGATTTGGTGGTTTTACTAATTGAAGCGCATCGCGGAACCACTGCTGGGGTAAAAGTGATAATAGACGCATTAAATCAACGCGCTGGCGGGCGTCCAGTGGCCTTGGCAATTAATAAAATAGACAAGGTTAAAGCAGATAAATTATTGGCTTTGTCCAAAGAATTGAACGAATTATACGATTTTAGCGAAACCTTTATGATCTCGGCTGAAAAGGGTCATGGCGTTTCCCATTTGCGTGAATGGCTGGCCAAGCAAGTCCCCGAAGGGCCGTGGCTATACCCGGAAGACCAGATTGCCGATTTGCCATTGCGCATGATTGCCGCTGAAATGACACGCGAAAATCTGACTTTGCGTCTGCATCAGGAATTGCCTTACCAGCTGACCGTTGAAACCGAAAACTGGGAAGATCGCAAAGATGGATCGGTTAGAATTGATCAATTAATCTATGTTATGCGCGACGGTCACAAAGGTATTTTGTTGGGTCACAAAGGTGAGACCATCAAAGCGGTAGGCACCGCTTCTCGTGAAGAACTGGAAGAGTTTTTGGGGCGGAAAGTGCATCTGTTTTTACAAGTTAAAGTGCGGCCAAACTGGTTAAACGAGGCTGAACGATATTCCGAAATGGGATTGAATTTTAAGGACGGCAATAAATGATCAAACTGACTGCAGAATTCTGGGTTCAGGCCTATCTGCAACGGTTAAACCTTGCCAATATTCCCGCCTTTATTACGCAAAAAGGTGATTTGACCGCAGGGGCGATATTAATCAAACTAAATACACTGGATGGTAAGGCTCAGCTATTTGAGCGTTCTTTTAATCTGGAAACAGGAAAACGTGCATGGGTTGGCTTGTCTGCAAGCTTTGAAGCGGAAATAGACGCGTCTGTGCAAAGACAGAAATCTTTTGATTCCGATATTTGGGTTATTGAAGTTGAGGATAAACAGGGCCGGCATTTATTGAATGAACCGGGGTTGGAATAACAGGTATGGCTTATGGAATGGCGCGATAAAGGTGTTCTGTTAAAGGTAAAAAAGCACGGGGAAACCTCGTCTATTATCGAGGTTTTTACAGCAGAGCACGGCCGCCATGCCGGTATTGTGCGCGGTGGTGCCGGGCGTAAAATGGGGCCAATTTTGCAACCCGGTGCGCAACTGGATCTGATCTGGCGCGCACGTATGGAAGACCATTTAGGCAGCTTTACGGTTGAGCCAATCCGCAGTCGCGCCGCATCTTTAATGGCTGACCGGCTTACTTTGGCGGCATTAAATTCAGTTTGCGCTTTGTTGGCATTTTCCCTGCCCGAACGCCAAGCGCACCCGGAATTATATCATCGCAGCGTCACTTTGTTTGATTTGATCGGAAATACCGAAGGCTGGCCTTTGGTATATTTACGCTGGGAATTGGCACTATTAGAGGATTTAGGCTTTGGTCTGGATTTGCGCAGTTGCGCGGTGAACCAGAGCCGCGATGATTTGGCGTATGTATCGCCAAAATCGGGCCGGGCTGTTAGTGTTGAGGGTGCAGGGAAATGGGCCGATAGATTACTTCCCTTACCGCTTTGTTTGTTGGGCCAAGGTCCGGCACCTGATGATGAAATTAGCGACGGTTTGTGTCTGACAGGTTATTTTCTAACACATTGGATGGCCCATTCTTTAGGGAATAAACCATTGCCTGCTGCACGACAGCGGTTT
>DOHJ01000226.1:0-1032 GCA_003535335.1 Paracoccaceae bacterium
ATTACCCGAAATGCCACTATCGCGGGCCGCTACTCTCGTTATGGTCTTTTCGGAATTAATATGGAATTAACGCGTGAAACCTTCTACCTGGATTAATGCATTTCAGCCAGCTGATGGCCCTCCTCCCCAAACTTTGGGTCGGTTCTATTATTGGTGCATCAAGGGCTCTTTTCCAGTTTTAACGCTGTCAGCAATCGCCGCTGCTTTAACGGGCTTGTTCGAGGTAGCAACCGCCTTGATACTTGGCATGGTTATTGACGGTGCTATTGAAAGCGGTGCTAGTTTTGTCAGTGATAATACCACCATGCTGTTGTGGGTCACCGCGTTTTTTCTGCTGCTACGGCCGCTTGCAATTGTTGTTAATGTCGGGTTGCAATATATTACGATTAACCCGAATATTTTCCCCTTGGTTCTATCGCGGTTAAACCGGTACACGCTGGGCCATTCTGTTTCATTTTTTGACAATGATTTTGCTGGCCGGATTGCACAAAAGCAAATGCAAACAGCGCGCGCAGTTTCCGAAGTTGTGGTTGAAACAATAAACGTCATTGCGTTTGCATTTGCCTCTTTGTTGGGGTCGGCTGCTTTGCTAGGCACAATTGATTGGCGTATTGGTCTGGCTTTGATCCTGTGGCTGGGCATTTATGCGGCACTAATCCGCTGGTTTTTGCCCCGCATCCGCATCCGCGCCAAAGATCGTGCTGCATCCCGCGCTGTGCTAAGCGGCCAAATTGTGGACACGGTTACCAACATTAAAACCGTGAAATTATTCGCCCATCACCGGCACGAAGATAACGCGGCCAAGACTGCGATGGTCGGTTTGCGTCATCGTATGCTTGAATTTGGCAGACTGACAACGATGTTCCGGTTTAGCCTGATGGCGGTTGCCGGATCCATTCCTGTAACCCTTGTCGGGGGTGCATTATGGCTTTGGTCTTATGGTGAAATTACACCCGGAGACATTGCCATAACCGGTGCGGTTGCGCTGCGGATTTCGCAATTAACCGGCTGGGTCAGTTTTACTTTAATGGG
>DOHJ01000226.1:1425-2203 GCA_003535335.1 Paracoccaceae bacterium
TCGATTCAAAAGATGCTACCAACCTTCAGGTTAACGATGCCGAGGTGGAGTTTCAAAAAATCAGTTTTGCCTATGGCAATAAAACGGGCGGGGTATCCGATATTAATCTGACGATCCGCTCCGGAGAAAAGCTGGGAATTGTCGGCGCATCAGGCGCTGGTAAATCTACGCTGGTTGCTTTGCTGATGCGGCTTTACGATCCGGAATCAGGCCAAATAATAATTGATGGTCAGCCAATCAGCAAAGCAACTCAGGAAAGCCTGCGGCAAAAAATCGGCATGGTCACGCAGGAAACGGCGATGTTTAATCGATCGGCAAGAGATAACATTCTTTATGGCCGCCCGTCTGCAACCCAAGAAGAGGTGATTGACGCGGCTAAAAGGGCCGAGGCCGATAGCTTTATTCATGAGCTGATAGACTTCAAAGGCCGCACCGGTTACGATGCTTATTTAGGTGAACGCGGGGTCAAATTATCCGGTGGCCAGCGCCAGCGAATCGCACTTGCCCGTGCCATTTTGAAAGATGCACCTATCTTGGTTTTGGACGAAGCCACCAGCGCGCTTGATAGCGAAGTCGAGGCCATTATTCAGACGGCACTATCGCGTGTGATGGAAGGTAAAACCGTACTGGCGATTGCGCACCGTTTATCTACAATCGCACGGATGGATCGGATTATTGTTCTGGATAAAGGCAAGATTATCGAGGAAGGCACCCATGAACAACTCCTCGCCACAGGTGGGAAATATGCTGGGTATTGGGGCCGCCAATCAGGTGGTTT
>DOHJ01000226.1:2616-4896 GCA_003535335.1 Paracoccaceae bacterium
ACTCTAAGCCTGTTGATTGTTCCTCCGGTTCATTCGGAAAACACGCCGCAAGGTGCTCAAAGCTTGCCTTGGTGTTATCCGGTTCATCCCGGGCCAAAAACGCATCCAAATGCGGCCAGACGGCAATTGCTTCATCAATTAGGGCGTCTGAACCAGATGTATATAATCCAGCCTGAATCATCAATTCAGCCTGATCATAGGCCCCTAATAAACGACGCGACTTGTTGATTAAATCATTTTCGGTCGGGGTTGCTGCATTAGGTAAACTTCTTGAAACCGAGCGCAGTAAATCAATTGCAGGAAACCGGCCACGTTCTGCAATTTTACGGTCCAGCACCACATGCCCGTCCAGCACCCCGCGTAAAATATCGGCAACAGGCTCATCCATATCGGATCCTGCTACCAGAACACTAAACAGCGCTGTTATATCGCCTGTATCGCCCGCACCCGGACCCGCGCGTTCACATAAAGACATGATCATGTGCGATGTTGAAGGGGGGTAGCCGCGCAATGATGCAACCTCGCCCGAAGCCAGTGCAACTTCGCGGTGTGCTTCGGCAAATCGGGTGATAGAATCTGCCAATAGCAAAACATGCAGGCCCTGATCGCGGAAATGTTCTGCAACTGCCATTGCAGTCCAGGCACAACGGCGACGCACCAATGGTGACTGATCCGATGTTGCGGCAACAACGACAGCACGTTTCATCCCCTCCGGACCTAAAACAGTATCAACAAATTCGCGCACCTCGCGGCCACGCTCGCCAACCAAGGCGATAACCACGACATCTGCACTTACTCCGCGTGCAAATTTTGCCAGCAGTGTAGATTTACCAACACCGGATCCGGCGAACATGCCAATCCGTTGCCCACGTACGATTGGCAACATAGTATTAAACACAGCCACACCGGTTTCCAGACGTTCGCCCAGCGCATGGCGCTCTGTTGCCTTTGGCGGTGCTGCCCGCATGGGCCTTGACTTGATACCACGTAATAAGGGGCGCCCATCCAGCGGATTACCCGATGGATCAATCACGCGCCCGATCCAGCTTTCGTCAGGTGCAATCTGGGCCTGACCTAATAGTGTCACCCTGTCGCCAATTACCACGCCTTCGGCCGATCGATCCGGAAGGATCACGATCTTGTGGCGGGATAATTGCAAAACCTCGCCCCCCATCGGGTCGTTTCCACGACGAAGGATTTTTACTTGATCACCTAAACTGGCCGTGTCCGAAAGACCGATCACTGTAAGCGTTCCACTACCCACCTGAACCACCCTGCCCACATTATATACGGGACGTAAGCTGGCAATTTCTGCTGTTAGACATTCGAGCTTGGTAACCGGCATCGGATTCTCCTGATTGGTTATGACAACCATTTCTAAAGGAATCAGGGTTAAAGGTTGATTGAGATTGTTCGGAGGAGAAGCCCCGATGTTTAAAAAACTTGAAATATTCCAGATGGCGAGCGCAATGGCACGCCACGCTGAGACGCGTCAGGCAATGACTGCGCGCAATATCGCCAATGCGGATACGCCGGGTTACAAGGCCAGCGATCTGGCATCCTTTTCCGATACTTACAAGCAACATACAGGCGGGATCGCGATGCGCGGCACGCGTAGCGGCCATATTTCCGAAACTGGCGCATTTAATCCTGCCGCAATACCCATTGCCGGAAAAGGCAGCGAATCACCGAATGGGAACAATGTTTCGCTCGAAGCCGAAATGATGAAATCAGTCGAAATTGGCGGCCACCACAAACGTGCCATGGCAATTTACAACTCGTCGCTGGGAATATTACGCACCAGCCTTGGCCGCAGGTAGGGGGCGATAAATGAATGAATTAGCAACAATACGACAATTGGCAACAAGCGGAATGGAAGCACAGGCCGCTCGCCTGCGCCATGTTTCGGAAAATATTGCCAACACAGATACCCCTGGATACCACAGAAAAACAGCCTCTTTCGAGGAAGTGATCCAGGCAGGTCAGCAAACGGGCAAGGTGAAGATTGGTCAGGTGGAACTTGATCGTTCGGAATTGACGCGGATTTTTGATCCGGGTCACCCGCTTGCAGACGAAAGCGGTCACTATGATGGATCGAATGTCGATCTGGTGATTGAAATTGCTGACGCGCGCGAAGCGCAGCGCAGCTATGAGGCAAACCTCAAAATGTTTGACCAGGCCAGTAAAATGTCTGCCAGCCTGCTCGAACTTCTGCGTAAATGAAAGGTAATCTAGAATGGATATCAAATCATCACTTGCAGCCCAGCAATATGCAGCAAC
>DOHJ01000226.1:5252-8974 GCA_003535335.1 Paracoccaceae bacterium
CCCGCCACAGCGCCAAAGCCTGAGGCCGGTGGAGGGGCGGCAGGCGCATTTGGCAAAGTCGCGGCCGATTTTGCCGCTACACTGCAACAGGGCGAAGATGTGGCCAAGGCTGCAATGACTGGCGGGGCAGACCCCCACTCGCTGGTTACGGCCTTGGCCCAAACCGAACTGGCCATAGAAACTGCAGTTACCGTGCGTAACAAGGTCGTCGAAGCCTATCAGGAAATATTGAGGATGCCAGTTTAATGGATGAATTGATTTTCTTTGACGTGATGCGACAGGGCCTTTGGGTTTCGGTGGTTATATCAATGCCGATACTGGCAGTAGCTTTGGCAACAGGTCTTATTGTTGGGCTCTTTCAAGCATTGACCTCAATTCAGGAAATGACTCTGACGTTTGTGCCAAAACTGGGGGCAATTTTAGCAGTATTCTGGATTTCCATGAGCTTTATGACAAATACGCTGGTTTCATTTTTTAACAGCCGAATTCTCCCTTTGATTGCAGGGGGCTAGAATATGGATAATGCTGGATACACCACCCTTACCAGACAAACAGGTCTGTTGCGAGAAATGCAAACAGTTGCCAATAATCTTGCAAACCTGTCCACCACAGGATTTCGCAAAGAAGGTGTAATTTTTGCCGAGCATATCAAAGCACTCGACGGAAAGGAAGCTTCGCTTTCGATGGCCACAGCAAATGTCCGTCTGACCGTTCAATTGCAAGGCAGCTTAACCCGAACCAACGGAACATTTGATTTCGCCATTGAGGGCGAGGGATTCTTTATGGTCGAAACGCCTGATGGTGAACGTCTGACGCGGGCAGGTAGCTTTACACCCAATGCCGAAGGAGAGTTGGTTACACCGGATGGCTACCGGTTGCTAGATGGCGGTGGTTCGCCTATTTTTATTCCTCCCGACGCACGCACAATAGCTTTGGCATCTGATGGAACGCTTAGTGCTGATGGAAAGCCACAAACCCAGATTGGTCTTTATATTCCTGCAGATCCTACCGACCTAACCCGCCAGAACGGGGTGCTTTTTCGTGTTGCTGGCGATGTATTGCCGGTTGAGGAAACGTCTATATTGCAGGGGTTCGTTGAAGGATCCAACGTTAACCCGGTTATTGAAATTGCCCGAATGATCGAAGTGCAGCGGGCTTATGAATTAGGCCAGGGATTTCTTGATAAAGAGGACGAGCGCATTCGCGGCGTCCTGCAAACTCTTGGCCGTTAGATGAGAAGGAGAGCCAAATGCGCGCCCTAAAAATTGCAGCTACAGGCATGAGCGCCCAGCAAATGCGCGTCGAGGTTATTTCGAACAACCTCGCGAATATGAGCACAACCGGCTATAATGCCCGCCGCGCTGAATTTGCTGATCTTCATTATCAACAAGTCACCCGGGCGGGCACTATTAACGCGGCTGATGGTACGGTTTTGCCGACGGGTGTCCAACTTGGTCTGGGTGTTCGACCCACTGCGGTTTCAATGCAATTGGCACAAGGTGCTCTTGGTGCTACCGGCAGTGATCTGGACCTTGCGATTGAGGGTGCAGGATATCTCGAAGTCACTTTGCCTTCAGGGATTTCAGGATATACGCGCGATGGCGGATTAAAGCGTTCTGCCGATGGCTTGATTGTGAATTCGGACGGCTATCCAGTTGTACCGGATATTACAATCCCGTCAGATGCCCGAAGTATTTCCATAAATGCAGAAGGCGAAGTTTATGCGTATTTCAATGACCGAATTCAGCCTGAATTGTTAGGCCAGTTTACCCTTGCTACTTTTACAAACCCAAAAGGAATGGAAGCTATTGGCAGTAATTTATTCTTGGAAACGGCGGCTTCCGGCCCATCGCTTGTTAGTTCACCGGGCGAAAACGGTTTGGGAATTCTGCGTCAGGGTTACCTTGAAGAATCCTCAGTGGATGCTGTCTATGAAATCACCGAACTAATCGAGGCCCAGCGTGGTTATGAGTTGAACGCAAAAGTTATTACAGCTGCCGACCAGATGCTTGGCGCAACAACGCAGATACGCTGATGAATAAATTGGCCTTCATATTTCTATGGGCATTTGCATCCGCCACAGCTGCAGACACGCTTGTCTCGACACGCACAATTCGTAGCCATACAATTATTGGCCCCGCTGATGTAAAATTGGAGCCTATAGACAGTGTAGGCTCGCTTACTCAGATAAATGATGCGGTTGGAAAAGAAACCCGTGTGGTTTTATATGCCGGTCGGCCTATTCGGCCACAGGATATTGGCCCGGCTGCGATTATCGAGCGGAACCAAATTGTACAACTTGTTTATCGGCGCGGTGGATTGCGTATTGTCACGGACGCCCGATCACTCGGACGTGGCGGGGTTGGTGATTATTTGCGAGTGATGAATCTAACATCAAAGACCACAGTTAGCGGAACTATTGATGCTGATGGTTCAGTTGTTATTGGCTACTAAATTTTAAAAAAGGACTGCGATAAATGAAAATTTACGTTCAATGTTTTTTGGTTATGCTTGGCCTATTTGGATCCGGTTGCGCAAGGCTGGAAGCAGTTGGCCGAGTTCCCCCACTTACGCCGGTGCAAGGCACAGATGAGCATTATGCGATGATGACGCCTTCTCTGCCAGAAACAGCTGAAGACCAATTACCGACAGATGGCGCTTCTCTTTGGAATGCAGGGCGACGGTCACTTTTAGGGGATCGGCGCGCAATACAGCGCGGAGATATTTTAACCGTTGTTATCGAAATCGATGACAAAGCAGAAATATCAAATTCTACAGCTCGCAACCGAAAAGGCGCCGAAAAATCAGGTATTCCACAATTGTTTGGTATTCCTCAACGCATAAACAGTAAGCTACCCGATGGTGCCAGTATCGCGAACGCATTTGAGACCAATTCAACCAGCAATTTTTCCGGCGACGGGACTGTGCGTCGAAAAGAAAAACTGACGTTGCGAATTGCCGCCACTGTTATTGATGTACTACAAAATGGGGTTCTTTCCATCCAGGGATCTCAAGAAGTCAGGGTGAATTTTGAGGTTCGAGAGCTGTTGATTACGGGCTATGTTCGACCAGAAGATATATCACGACAAAACCAAATTACATATGATAAGATCGCATCTGCACGCATTTCGTATGGCGGCCGAGGCCAGATTTCTGATGTCCAACAACCTCGTTATGGCCAGCAAGTTGCTGACATAATACTTCCGTTCTAGAAAGAGTAATTATGGGTAAAATACTTCCAATTCTTATGGCTATTATTGGCGTAGGTGCCGGTATTGGTGCTGGCATTACACTTAAGCCTGAACCAGTAGAATCCGAAAATGAGGGTGAACACCAAGCTGAAATTAGCGTAGACCAAGTGCAAAATGAACCTTTAGTAGATGATGATGGAAATGACATTATTCCAGAATATGTTAAAATGAATAACCAATTTGTTATCCCAGTTGTTAAGCAAGGTAAAATGGCTGCATTGGTTGTATTGTCGATAAGTATTGAGGTGATTGCAGGTGGAAAAGAAGCAACATTTCAACGTGAGCCAAAACTAAGAGATGCATTTAACCAAGTTCTTTTTGAGCATGCAAATGCAGGCGGGTTTGATGGTGTCTTTACCAGTAGTAATAAGATGATTATTTTGCGGGATTCTTTGTATGAAATTGCTAGGAAAGTTGCTGGACCCGTAGTTAAAGATATTCTAATTGCGGAAATTGTTCGTCAAGACGTAT
>DOHJ01000236.1 GCA_003535335.1 Paracoccaceae bacterium
TTGGGTAAAATATGATCAAACCCGACTGGAATATAGCGCAGTAACATCTGCCAACCGGTTTGTTTATCCCCGCCGGTTATCGTAATTTCGGGGCTGCTCTGCCCGCTGGTCAAATAACCTGTGTATGGCTCTTTAACCCCGTTTTGGCGCAATACCAACGTGCCAAAACGGCTGTCCCAGCCAAAACTGATCGTGGTGGTGTCATCTGGCAAACCCGCCACCAGTTTCAAAAACGAAACCCGCGGCAATTCCAGCGCGTTGATATCTTCAACCCTGATGTCTTGCAGGCCAAGCCGTACATCCTGCCCCCCTGCCCGCAAATGAAACCCGCTGATGATCTTTGGCGCAACCGCCTGAAATTTTTGCTCCAGCTCGAACGGCGAAAGGGCCCGCAAGGCATCATAACCGGCCGCAGCTTCGGTTTCATCTGTATCCGTGACCCCGTCCAGATCAATCCCTGCCAAAATCGCCTCAAGGTTCAGCCGCAGTTCCAGCTGAAATTGCCCATCTCTGGTGCTGAAATCGCCAATTGACGGGCTGACCTCGTGCGCGCCAATGCGGCTGGCGGCCAAGATCAGTACAAGGCTTGACAAAACCGCAGCAACTGTCAGCTTGCCGGCCATGTTGCCAGCCATGAAAAAAATCCGTCCCATCATTTCCTGTATCCTGATCACGGGATTCGCTGCGCCCGCTTTAGCGCACGAGTCTTGGCTTGAAGCCGAGAAATTTCAAGTCCAAACCGGCCAGAGCCTGAAGGTATCAATCCGCAACGGCGAGAATTTCGAAGGCGGTATGCTGGGGTATTTCGAAAACAGGGCGGTGTTGTTCGACTGGTTGCAAAACGCGCAACGCCAGCCTGTAACAGCACGCTCTGGCGATTTTCCAGCCCTGGGTATGGTGCCGGCGGATCAGGGCCTGATGGTTTTGATCTATCAGGCCGCACCCAGCGTTTTACAGTATAAAACATGGGAAAAATTCGCAAAATTTGCCCGGCATAAGGGCTTTGAAAACGTCAAAACCCGCCATCTGGACCGTGGTCTGCCCGATAAAATGTTTGGCGAGGTTTACAGCCGTTTTTGCAAGTCATTGATTGGAATTGGACACGCAGAAGGCCACGATATAGACACTGGAATGGAAACTGAATTCATTGCAATAACAAACCCTTACACAGATAATTTAAACAATGGGTTTACGGTGAAATTACTCTTTCAGGGCAAACCCAGAATGGATGCACAGATCGAAGTGTTCGAGCGTGGAGCGGATAAAACTGTTGCCATTAGCACCCTAAGAACCGACAATCAGGGCCGCGCCAGCATTCCTGTCAAAGCGGGCCATACCTACCTGCTGGACGCGGTGGTGCTGCGTGAACCATCGGCCGATCTGGCGGCCAAACACAACGTGGTCTGGGAAACGCTCTGGGCCTCGCTTACATTCAAGGTGCCTGATTAATATGAGCCATGAAACAGAAATTCTATGTATCGGTAGCGTGCTTTGGGATGTGATCGGGCGCTCGGCCAGCCACATGCGCCAAGGCGCTGACGTGCCCGGCCGGATCAGCCGGCAGCCTGGCGGTGTGGCAATGAACATCGCCATGGCCCTGCGCCGGTTTGATCTATCCCCTGCCCTGTTAACCACAATCGGCAGCGATGACGAGGGCCGTGAATTGTTGGCCAGTTGCAAATCTATGGGGCTAAATTGTAATTATATTTATATTTCAGAGGATTTACCCACGGATCGTTACATGGCGATTGAAGCCGCAAACGGTCTGATTGCCGCAATTGCCGATGCCCATTCGCTTGAGGCTGCCGGTGATAAAATCTTGCGCCCCCTAAGTGACGGCAGGCTTGGCAGCAAAGAAAACCCCTTTGGCGGCGTGATTGCGCTGGATGGCAATCTTACCTTGGCGCTGTTGGAAAATATCGCCCACAGCCCGCTATTTCGGGCCGCAGATTTGCGGGTTGCACCGGCCTCATCAGGCAAGGCAGAACGCCTAGCACCACTTTTAAAACAGATGAACGTCACGGCTTATGTCAATCTGCAGGAAGCCGGTTTGTTATGTCAAACCGGCTTTGGCAGCTCGGCTTTGGCAGCTGCGGCCTTGATAAAACAAGGGGCGCATCGTGTTTTGGTAACGGACGGGGCAAAATCAGCCTCGATCGGCACAATTGATGGCATCATCAGCCAAGCCCCGCCCAAAGTTCTGGCAACGCGCGTCACCGGCGCGGGTGATACATTTATGGCGGCCCATATCGCGGCGGAAATGCGCGGCGACACACCTGAAAACGCCCTTAAACGCGCCCTTGATGCCGCAGCAACCTATGTTTCCGGAGAAACACCCCTATGACGATTCCACTACAGTTTTCGCATGAAGTTACCAAGGCGCGCGCCCAAAAGACGCCGATTGTGGCGCTGGAAAGCACGATTATCACCCACGGCATGCCCTATCCGCAAAATGTGGAAACCGCCCATAGAGTTCAGGAAATGGTGCGCAAAAATGGTGCAACCCCTGCCACGATCGCGGTGCTTGATGGCAACTTACATATCGGCCTGTCAGATGCGCAGCTTGAACAACTGGCCAAGGCCAAAGACGTGGCCAAACTGTCGCGGGCCGATTTTGCCGCCTGTCTGGCCAGCGGTGGCACCGGCGCCACGACGGTCGCCGCCACCATGATCGCCGCACATCTGGCAGGGATTTCGGTGTTTGCCACTGGCGGCATTGGCGGGGTGCATCGCGGGGCTGAACTGGATTTTGACATTTCCGCCGATTTGCACGAGCTGGCCAAAACCCCCGTCACCGTGGTGGCCGCCGGACCCAAGGCGATTTTGGATGTTCCCAAAACGCTTGAGGTTCTCGAAACATTAGGTGTGTCGGTTATCACCTTTAAACAAAACGATATTCCGTCATTCTGGTCGCGTCATTCGGGCCTGCAGTCGCCGTTGCGAATGGATTGCGCTGGCGAAATTGCCCGCGCCCAGATCCTGCGCATGGAAATGGGGCTTGCGGGTGGCCAACTGGTGAATAACCCGATTCCGAAACAGGCCGAAATCCCACAATCCGAACTGGCACCGATTATAGCCCAAGCCCTGAATGAGGCCCGCGAGCAAGGTATCATTGCCAAATCCGTCACCCCGTTCTTGTTGGGGCGGATATTCGAGCTGACAAATGGTGCTTCCCTAAGGTCAAATATTGCTTTGGTGTTGAATAATGCCCGTCTGGCCGCTGAAATCGCCTGCGAATTTGGCAAACAGGCCTGAATTTGCCAGTTATTTCAGGTTTTGCGCCATAATGGGCGAATGGACATTGTGAAACCCACCTAACGAACCTACATTTACATCGAAACAATAAGCAAAGCTAAAAACCATGCCCAAATTACCAGACATACCGCCACCAGAAAGACGTAAACGCCGCTGGATCTCGGGGATTAGAAACAGCTTCTTTACCGGTCTGGTGGTTGTGGCACCGATTGGTATGACGCTTTGGCTGATCTGGACCATTACCGGCCATATTGACGGTTGGGTGTTGCCGTTCATTCCGGAAAAATTCAACCCGAACCAGTATGTCGGCATTGATTTGCGCGGCGTCGGGGTGGTTATCTTTTTGATATTCACTGTTATTGTTGGCTGGATGGCCAAAGGTATATTGGGAAAATCCCTGCTGCAATGGGGCGAGGATCTTGTCGGGCGCATGCCGGTTGTGCGTTCTATTTATAATGGGCTAAAACAGTTAGCCGAAACCGTCTTTGCCCAATCGGAAACCTCGTTTGATCAGGTTTGCCTAATCCAGTACCCGCGCAAAGGTTTGTGGGCGGTTGCCTTTATTTCGACCACAACCAAAGGCGAGGTGAACCGCAAAATTCCGGTAGATGGTCAATTGATATCTGTGTTTTTGCCCACCACGCCAAACCCCACATCGGGTTTTCTGCTGTTTATCCCGAAATCCGATATTATCGAGTTGGACATGACTGTAGGTGATGCGATGAAACTGGTGATTTCTGCCGGCCTTGTGTATCCGCCGGCCAAAGACGATGATCAACCGACGCTGCCGCTGGAACCACCAAGCGAATAACACCAGAGAATTCCAGATTTTAAAGCAAAAAAAACGCCAGCACGAAGCTGGCGTTAAGTTATTGAGGCAGGTTTCATACAGGCAAGAAACCTATCGAGCAGT
>DOHJ01000162.1:0-4589 GCA_003535335.1 Paracoccaceae bacterium
AACGTAAGCGGGACAAGACCAGAACCAGAGATGCAGCAGCACGTTCCCGTACAGAAGACCCATCAATCGCAGCGTTTGCAAAAAATGCCATGGCACAGGCAAAACCGTGAAGGGTGCTCGCGAAATTAGGAGCGGAGCAGCCATCAATTCCAAATCCGGGCCAGGTTTCATAAGTAAGATCCTCAAAAGCGCCGCGCACTGCCAATTGCACGGGATGATCCAGATCATTATATTCAGGACTGCCGTTAAGGTGTTTGCTCAAGGTTAAAAAACCTGTGTGCTTGCCAGAACAATTATTGTGCAGCTGGCATGGTTGATTACCGCTGCGGATCAGGGCGTGGTGGGCATCAATATCTTTTGGATCATGCGCGCCACAACGCAAATCGTTATCAGACATGCCAAGGCTTGTTAACCAAGCCGTAACTCGGTCCGTGTGAATGGTTGCCGAATTATGCGAGGCACAAGCAAGCCCAAGATATTCGGCAGATAGGTCGGCCGCATTGGCAGCGGCGCTTTCAATCAACGGTAAGGCCTGAATCATTTTGGCAGAGGAACGCGGCAAGATGACCTGTTCAGCGTTTCCCCAGCTTTGAACGATATCGCCAGAGCTATTACAAACCACCGCGTGCCCCATGTGAATCGACTCTAAAAAGTCACCACGCCAGATTTCTACCATTGGAATAGGGTCATTCATTGCGTTTGCGTCCTATTTTGCGCGAAAAATTGCCAAGGGGGCTTTAATTATTGGGCGATAATACGTTAATGTGTATTTATCGAGTTGAAAACACGCTGAACCAAGGAAAAGGTCAACCTAAAATGATCAATGGTGCGGCATAAATTGAGGCAATAACAGCTGGAGGCTGTGAAAATATGAAATCATTTCTAGCAACGAGTATTGGCGGTGCGGTTATCGCTATTTTGGCAACTGGTGCGATTGCCCAGCAATCAACCAACCGCGTGGCGGCCAAAACGGACTGGAGCGTGTTTGTCGAGGATGATCCGACAGAATGCTGGGCCGTTTCAAGCCCGAAAGAAACCGTAAACACCAAAGACGGCCGTGTGGTTGCGGTGCGTCGCAGTGAAATTTTGCTCTTCGTGTCTTATCGCCCCGGGTCCGGTGTTAAATCCGAGCTGTCGTTTACCGGCGGCTATCCTTTTGCCAAAGGCTCCACCGTTACCGCGCAAATCGGCAGTAACACCTATGAATTTTTCACCTCGGGTGAAAATGCTTGGCCTGCGGATAAATCCGAAGACGCAAAAATCATTACGGCAATGAAGCGTGGAGCCAGCGTAACATTTACCGGCCGATCCGGTCGCGGCACAGTTACCAAAGATACATTTTCGCTGCTTGGCTTTACGGCAGCTGTTGAAGAAGCCAGAAAACGCTGCACCAAATAGGCAGCCGTTTTATAAAACAAGAATGCACTCTGCCGGTAACGGCGGGGTGTTTTTGTTTGGTAATCAGCCAGCGAATCCTGTATGGGTCGCGCTTAATCCCGATTAAGGACTGCAATATCATGACGGCAACGGCCCCGATTACAGAGGATGTTATAACCATCCCGCGAAAGCTTGCGGTTGATGGGCCTGTCAACCTTGTCGGGTTGTCGCGCGATGCTTTGCGAGATCTGCTGATATCTATCGGTATCCCTGAAAAGCAGGGCAAGATGCGCTGCAAGCAAGTCTGGCAGTGGATTTACCAAAAAGGTGTGCGCGATTTTGCCGATATGACAAACCTGTCAAAAGACATTCGTGCAAATCTGGCTGCTAAATGTGTTGTTGCGATTCCCGAAGTTGTGACCAAGCAAATCTCTGGTGACGGCACCCGTAAATATTTGGTACGCATCGCCGGTGGTCACGAGGTCGAGATCGTTTATATCCCCGAAAAAGATCGCGGCACCTTGTGCGTTTCATCACAAGTGGGTTGCACCCTGACCTGTTCATTTTGTCACACCGGCACCCAGCGTTTGGTGCGCAACTTAACCGCTGCAGAAATTATCGGACAGGTCATGGTGGCGCGTGATGATTTGGGTGAATGGCCCAAACTGGGTGTGCCTAACCCGCCCGAAGCGCGATTACTATCCAATATTGTGTTGATGGGGATGGGCGAGCCATTATACAATTTTGACGCTGTCCGTGATGCAATGAAAATCGCCATGGACCCCGAGGGTATTTCGCTATCACGTCGCCGTATCACCCTTTCAACCAGTGGCGTTGTACCGGGGATTGCGCGCACGGCAGAAGAAATCGGCTGCATGCTGGCAATTTCGTTTCATGCCACCACCGATGATGTTCGCAGCCAACTGGTGCCGATAAATAAAAAATGGAATATCGAGGCGCTATTGCAAGCATTGCGCGATTATCCCAGTGCCAGCAATTCCGAACGCATTACCTTTGAATATGTGATGCTAAAAGGCATTAACGACAGCGACGAAGATGCGCGGCGTTTGGTTGGGCTGATCAAAGGTATCCCCGCCAAGATCAACCTGATCCCGTTTAATGAATGGCCCGGATCGCCTTATCAGAGATCGAGCAACAACCGCATTCGTGCCTTTGCCGATATTGTGTTTAACGCGGGCTATTCATCACCGGTCCGTAAAACCCGTGGCGAAGATATTATGGCCGCTTGCGGGCAGTTGAAATCTGAAAGCGAGAGGGTTAGAAAAACCCGACCGAAAACGAACCTAAATACTGGGTTGTCATGATCTTATAGGTCCACGCCTAATCGTCTTCAAACGGATCCCATTCATCCTCGACCTCGGGCAGCGCATCAGCCGCAGCCAGTTCCTCAATCGCTTTTGGCGTGACGATACTGGTTATTTTCGCACCGGGAAAAATTGCAATCACAGCTTGCACCAGCGGGTGTTTTCCAGCTTCGTCTTTCAGCGCGTTCTGCTCGGCATTGCGGGTTTCGGTTACAGTCGCCATGCCGCCTTCGTTTACCAACGTAACCGCCCAGCGCACACCGGTCCACGCCTGTAGGCGCTGGCCAAGCCGTTGGGCCAGATCGCGCGGGGTTTTTTCGGTAGGCTGAAATTCAATCCGGCCGGGGCTATAATTTGCAAGGCGAAGCGTGCCCTCGACCTCGACCAGTAATTTAACATCGCGCATAACACGAATCAGCTCCACCACATCCTCAAACCGTGCGTAGCGCGCCAAGGTATCTTGAGGTGCAACTGCGTGGGCAAGTGCCGTTGCGCCGCCACCTTTCGGACCGGTCGGGGATGAACCAGTTAGCGCTCTAACCCCCGTGGGGCCGGATGAAGATTGTGTTCCAGCCCCGCCGCCGGTTGGCGCAGTAGGCGGCGGTGTTTCATTTTGCAATTTTTTAACCAGCTCGCCGGGGGTGGGCAGATCGGCTACATGGGTTAAACGGATCACAGCCATTTCTGCCGCCATCATGGTGTTTGGTGCCAGCGCCACTTCTTCCAGTGCTTTTAATAGCATCTGCCACATCCGCGCCATCACCCGCATTGGCAGCGCCTTTGCCATCGCTTGGCCTCGGCTACGTTCATCCGGTGAAATTGTGGGGTCTTCAGCCGCCTCGGGGGTGATTTTAACCACCGATATCCAGTGGGTGATTTCGGCCAGATCCTTTAAAACCGCCATCGGGTCCGCGCCGTCGGAATACTGGCCCGAAAGTTCGCGTAACGCGCCCGCAGCATCGCCTTTGACGATCAGGTCAAACAGATCGAGAACCCGGCCACGATCGGCCAGCCCCAGCATGGCCCGAACCTGATCAGCGGTGGTTTCACCGGCCCCGTGGCTAATGGCCTGATCCAGCAGCGATGTCGCATCGCGTGCCGATCCTTCGGCGGCCCGCGTTATCAGCGCCAGCGCATCATCTGAAATTTTAGCGCCTTCTGCGTCGGCAATTTTGCGGATCAGGGCAATCATCACCTCGGGCTCAATCCGGCGCAAATCAAACCGCTGGCAGCGCGATAAAACCGTTACCGGAACCTTGCGGATTTCAGTGGTGGCAAAGATGAATTTTACATGCTCTGGCGGTTCTTCCAGCGTTTTTAACAGCGCGTTAAAGGCGCTGGTCGAAAGCATGTGAACCTCGTCAATAATATAAATCTTGTAGCGGGCAGAAGCCGCGCGGTAATGCACGCTGTCGATGATTTCCCGAATGTCACCAACGCCCGTACGGCTGGCGGCGTCCATTTCCATCACATCCACATGGCGCCCCTGCATGATTGCCGTGCAATGTTCGCATTCGCCACAAGGTTCGGTGGTTGGCCCGCTTTGGCCATCGCTGCCGATACAATTCATGCCCTTGGCGATAATGCGCGCCGTGGTGGTTTTACCAGTGCCACGAATGCCGGTCATGATAAATGCCTGCGCAATTCTATCCGCCTCAAAGGCATTTTTAAGGGTGCGTACCATCGCATCTTGCCCGACCAGATCAACAAAGCTTTCGGGGCGGTATTTGCGGGCTAGTACCTGATAGGCAGTTTTGGTGGTCTCGCTCATGGGGCCTCACAGGATTCGAATTAGTCTGTAGGATAAAGCCAGAGCTGGCTTAGGTCCAGTGACCGATTTGACATAGTGGATTGATGGCTAAAACCGGGCGCAAATCAAATCCAAAG
>DOHJ01000162.1:4986-5895 GCA_003535335.1 Paracoccaceae bacterium
TCAGCTATTAATGTAAATGGGCGCACATAAATATGAATAACTGGGATGAAATCCGCACTGCTTATCAGGTGGCAAGGGCGGGCACGGTAAGCGGCGCGGCACAGGTGCTCGGGGTGCATCATGCAACCGTGATCCGCCATATTGACGCGCTGGAAAGCCACATGGGTGTCCGTCTGTTCCAGCGCCATGCACGCGGATACACTCCGACCGAAGCGGGCGCGGATTTACTGCGGGTTGCACAGGCTACAGATGATCAGTTTTGCCAGCTGGCCAGCAGAATACGTGGGCAGGGCGATACCGTAACCGGCGAATTGGTGGTCACATCACTGGCCGGTTATAGCCATGTTTTGACGCCAATACTGGTACGGTTCCAACGATTGCACCCCGAGGTATCAGTGCGCTATTTAACTGGCTCGCGTCTGTTTCGGCTGGAATATGGCGAGGCGCATGTGGCAATTAGAGCAGGGTCGCCACCGACACAGCCAGATAATGTTGTGCAGGTATTTCAAAAAATATGCATCGCACTTTATGGTTCCAAGGAATATCTGGCGATTAACGGCACGCCTGCAAATGTAGCCGAACTAAGCAGTCACCGTTTTGTCAGCTATGACGAACCGCAGTCGCGCGCGCCGTATCATAGGTGGTTAAAAGACAACATCACCCAGGATCAGGTTACGTTCCGGGTGGCGGATGATCCCTCAATGCAGCAGGCTATTCTTGCTGGTGCGGGATTGGGTTTCATGGGGGAAAAACGGGCAGAACACCACCCCGAACTGGTCAGGGTATTACCATCACGGCCCGATTGGGAAGTGCCGCTATGGCTGGTTACCCACGTTGATTTGCACCGAACCGCCAAGGTCCAAACGTTTTTGAAATTTCTGAAATCCGAAATGGCAACCGGATCATAGC
>DOHJ01000162.1:6226-16296 GCA_003535335.1 Paracoccaceae bacterium
GTGAACCCAAAGATACGCGGCCACATGATAATCGCTCTAAGGCGCTGATATATATTTCAAATATAGTTTCCAGCGCTGTTTAATCCGGGAATAGGACGCTAAATGGCTTGCTGGGATGGGGACTAGCATTGACGTTGGTCGCGTTATAGTTGTTACTAAGAGACAATAACACCTGATATCTATCAAACTAAGTTCTACCGTTTTGTTGTATATAGTAATCTGATAGAAAGGAGGTTGGGCATGCCTGCAGCTATTAATCGGGCCGCGCTTATTGCAATTACTGAAAAAGAATTTTCCAAGCTAACCACATTGCTGGCTGGTGTTGATTCCAATATTGCGCAACGCCCATTTTGTGATGGTACAAGTATCAAAGATATAATCAGTCATCGCGCCCATTGGACCAATTTGTTTTTTGACTGGTATCAACAAGGGCAAGAAACAGGCAAAGCCGATATCCCCGCTAAGGGATATAAATGGAACCAGCTAAAAGAATACAACGCCGACCTGCGCAAGCAGAATGCAGATGTTAGTTGGAAATATGCTCGGATGATGCTTGAGAAAAGCCACGCCCATCTAATTTTGTTCATTGAAAGCAAAACCGACAAAGAGCTGTATGAAAAACCAATGCAAGGCGGGGGTAGTAAATGGACGACCGGGCGCTGGGCCGAAGCTGCCGGGGCAAGCCATTATCGTTCGGCCGCTAAATATATCCGTAAATGCATGCGGGAAATGGCAAACTGAATTTTTAGCCGCTTAGCTCTTGATCCAGAAACCGTTCAAAGGCGTCCAGATGAATGGCCTCGAATTGCCCAAAGCCCTGCATCCAGATTGACGCATCGCGCAGTGCATCCGGTTCCAGTTTGCACCATTTTACCCGCCCGCGTTTTTCCTGGCTTATTAATCCCGCCCGGGTCAGGATTATCAGGTGTTTTGAAATTGCAGCTAAAGACATTTCAAAAGGTTCAGCCACGTCGGTCACGGCCATGTCATCTTCTAGCAGCATTGCAAGAATTGACCGTCGTGTTGCATCGCCCAGAGCTGCAAATGTGCTATCCAAAGTCGTTTTCATAGCGAGTGGTTATGCTTTGATGGTGCAATCGTCAACCATTTGGTTGAATGTCTGAATACCAACAATATCCCGAAACGGCTATAGGTTTTAGTACTGCTGTTTGTTTGCGAAGTTTAATAAATGATGTAAAAACAATGTGTTGCTTCACGTAAAGTATAATTTGTTCCTACTTGACTCCTTGCGCCCTTATTCCTAATTTCCTTTTAACTTTCTGAAGGGCCTATTGTCTATGTCTGACACACCTGATCCTGAGCTGCTGGCGCAGCTTGAAAAAAGGATTGCCGCGGTTAAGAAGACGCATGAACCGGACCCCAAGGAAATAACGAATGTCGGCCAGATGGAATACGCTTGGCGGATGATCATAGAATTAATGGTCGGTATCTGTATCGGCTTTGGTATTGGTTACTGGCTGGATGTGTTTTTTGACACGATGCCGTGGTTTCTAGTGCTGTTTACATTATTAGGGTTCGCGGCCGGGGTGAATGTGATGCTCAAAACGGCCAAAGAACTGCAGCAGGATAACGCGGCGCAAGATGCCGGAAATGACGAGGGGAAATAGACGTGGCAGCAGATGCACAATCCGAGGGACTGCAGTTTCGCCCGATGGACCAGTTCAAGATCGAGCCTCTATTTGGGGGTGACGTCATTCACTGGTACACGCCGACCAATACTGCCATGTGGATGGGCATTGCTGTTATTGCAATCGTTCTTTTGCTGGTGGTTGGCACGCGTCGCCGGGCGATTATTCCAAACCGCACCCAGTCGATTGCCGAGCTTGCCTATGGTTTTGTGCATTCGATGGTCGAGGACGTGGCGGGCAAAGAGGGTCTTAAATACTTCCCCTATGTTATGACATTGTTCATCTTCATCGTTTTTTCGAACTTTCTAGGTCTGCTCCCGATGAGCTTTACCACCACCTCGCATATTGCGGTAACGGTTGTGCTGGCTCTGCTGGTATTTGTTTCTGTGACCGTTCTGGGCTTTTATAAAAACGGGCTCAAATTTTTGGGACTGTTTTGGGTTTCATCGGCACCTCTTGCCCTGCGTCCAGTGCTGGCCGTAATTGAAATCATCTCATATATGGCGCGTCCGGTTAGCCACTCTATTCGTTTGGCGGGTAACTTGATGGCTGGCCACGCTGTTCTTAAGGTTTTTGCCACTTTTGCCGGCGTGGGGCTGGCTATTGCACCGCTCGCGCTTTTGGGTGTTGTTGGCATGTTTGCAATGGAAATGCTGGTTTCATTCATTCAGGCCTATGTTTTCACTATTCTGACTTGTGTTTATCTAAAGGATGCGCTGCACCCATCACACTAGTCGGACCCGACCACAATTAATTCAAGCAAGTTCCAACGTAAGGAGAATACACTATGGAAAATGAACTGGCGCTACTAGGTAAATACATCGGCGCAGGCCTTGCAACTATCGGTATCGGTGGCGCTGCTTTGGGTGTGGGTGCAATTGTATCCAGCTACTTGGCAGGCGCATTGCGCAACCCTTCGGCTGCTGCCAGCCAGACTGCTATGCTTTTTGTTGGCATCGCTTTTGCCGAGGCTCTGGGAATCTTTTCGTTCCTGGTTGCTCTACTGCTTTTGTTCGCGGCCTAAAAATCTTAGAACCAATCCTTACGACCGGTGTGCCCTTTCAAACTGGGCACGCCGATGTAATCACGGTTCCTGAGAGGACGAGAACATGGCAACAGACGTAACTGAAACAGCTGGCAAAGCGGCCGAGCCAGGCATGCCGCAGCTGGATTTTAGCACATTTCCAAACCAGATGTTCTGGTTGATGGTCACGCTTGTCGTGATCTACTTTATCCTGTCGCGGGTGGTTTTGCCGCGTGTAGATTCGGTTTTATCCGAACGGCAAGGGACAATTACAAATGACATTTCTGCCGCCGAAGAGCTGAAGCTCAAGGCCCAAGAAGCAGAAGAAGCCTATAGCAAAGCGCTGGCTGACGCCCGCACCGAAGCACAAAAAATAGCAGCGGAAGCCAAGGCTGAAATTCAGTCAGATCTGGATATCGCAATTAGCAAAGCCGATGCAGAAATTGCTGCGCGATCTGCCGAAGCTGAAAAAGCAATTGCTGAAATTCGCAAAGGCGCTGTGGCCAGTGTGAAAGAAGTTGCTGGCGATACTGCCAAAGAGATTGTTGCGTCGATGGGGGTTAAGGCAGATGCTAAAACCATTACCGCTGCGGTTTCCACACGGATGAAAGGGTAGGCTCATGAAAAAACTTGCAACCCTATTTATTATTACCGCAACACCGGCACTGGCTGCCAGTGGGCCATTCTTTTCAATGAAGAATACCGACTTTATTGTGCTGATTGGTTTTATCCTGTTCGTTGCTCTGCTGGTTTACCTCAAGGTTCCCGGTTTGGTTGGCGGCATGCTGGACAAGCGCGCCGAAGGTATTAAATCCGAACTGAACGAGGCCAAGGCGTTGCACGAAGAGGCGCAAATCTTGCTGGCTTCATATGAGCGCAAGCAAAAAGAAGTTCAGGAACAAGCCGATCGCATCGTGGAAGCGGCCAAGACTGAAGCGCAGAACGCTGCAAATGAAGCAAAAGAAGATCTAAAAGAATCTATCGCACGTCGTCTTGCGGCGGCAGATGACCAGATTGCCTCAGCCCAAGATGCAGCGATAAAAGAGGTGCGTGATACTGCCATTGTTGTGGCTGTAGCTGCGGCAAATGATGTAATCGCCTCTAAGTTAACTGCTGCTGACGGCAATGCGCTGATTGAGGATGCAATCAAGGATGTTGCTGCAAAACTCCATTGATTGACAACCTGTTCGGGTAATCATCACTAACTGCAAAATTTAAACCCGGCCTTTTTGGTCGGGTTTTGTTTTGGAATACTTGCATAAATTTTCATGATCGGTTAGCCATTGATAGCTGTCCAAAATAGGGCAGTATGTTCTCAGGGCGGGGTGCAATTCCCCACCGGCGGTAAATCATGCAAGTGAAAGCCCGCGAGCGCCTTTAGAAATAAAGGGTCAGCAGATCCGGTGAGATACCGGAGCCGACGGTTAAAGTCCGGATGGAAGAGAACGGGATTTGAAAAACGCCAACACGGGTGTATTTTCATTTATGTCCTGTTTTGCCTTGGGTCTTGTGCGCAAAACGAAAGGGACAAACGCCATGACTCAACTAACCGGCAGCAAAAATGCTGCATATATCGGGGCGGCCTATATGGTCGGGGCCGGTTTGATTTTCGCTATTATTAACGTTGCCAATACGCAGTTAACTTGGGTTTACGGCCTAAAATCTACAACTGTTGCGTTTTGGGAATATTTTATCGCATTGCTGTTTAGCCTGCCATGGGTTTTCAAAAATTTGCATAGCGCCTTAACCACCTCGCAGATACCCTTGCATATCTTGCGTGTCGCCTTGGCGGCTGGCGGAGTTCAGCTGTGGGTTTTGGGGTTTTCGTCAGGTGTTCCGCTGTGGCAAATGATTGCATTAATCATGACCTCACCGTTTTTTGTCACCATCGGCTCCTTATTGGTACTGGGCGAAACAGTCACAAAAGAGCGCTGGATTTCACTTGTTATCGGTTTTATCGGCACAATGATTATCCTTAGCCCCTGGTCGGATGAATTCACAATCGCCGTGCTTTATCCTCTTGGTGCATCATTTATGTGGGCTATGTATTCGCTGATAACCAAACACATGACAAGAACCGAAAATGCGGACACTATGACCCTATATTTACTGCTGCTATTAACGCCAATTAACGCTGTTCTGGCTTTTAATAGCGGTTTTATTATCAAAACAGACGCTGCAATAGTCAGCTCTGAATTCGCAATAGCCATAGTCGTAACCGTCGGAGTTCTGGTTGCTGTAGCCCAATATTTTCTGGTCAAGGCCTATAGCATTGCCGATGCGGCCTATCTGCAACCTTTCGATTATGTAAAACAACCGGTCAACATACTTCTTGGCTGGATCGTCTACAGTTACTTACCAGAAGGTATCATGTGGCTAGGTGCGACCTTGATTTTTGGCGCATCTTTGTATTTACTTTGGTCTGAATCAAAAAAATAACAGCTCAGCGCGCCTTTTCCTGTTGCAAGCGAAGGCGCGCAATCTGCTCATTATGGTCAGCTTTCCTCTGATCCAGCATCGAGCCTTCAACATATTTTAAATGCGCTTCTACTGCGGCGCGGGCACCGGTAGCATCACGGTTTTGAAGTGCGGCGTTAATCATGCCGTGTTGTTCTAACAAGGCAGAACGCGTTGTGCGCTGCTTGAACATCACCTTGCGATTATAAAACACACCTTCACGCAGCAACCCGAACATTGAACGCATCATATGCAGCATGATCACATTATGGCTCGCCTCGACAATCGCCAAATGAAACTCGGCATCCAAAGCGGCCTCCCCGGACGGATCCGGCTTTTGGTGGGCAGCTTTCATTTTCAAATATACTTGGTTAATTACCTCGAGATCAGTATCAGAACCTAAACGTGCGGCGCGTTCTGCGGCCATGCCTTCCATGTCGCGACGAAAATCCAGATAATCGAAAACGGCTTCGTCATGGCTGGAAAACAGGCGTGTTAACGGCTCAGGAAATACAGCATTCAAGGTACTTGCCACAAAAATCCCCGCATTTGCGCGCGTTTCCAACAGCCCCCGCACCTGTAATTCTGCCACAGCTTCGCGCAAAGACGGCCGCGAAACTTTCATTTTTTCGCTCAATTCGCGTTCAGAAGGCAACCGTTCACCGGGTCGCAATATTCCCCGCAAGATCAACTGTTCAATCTGGAATAGAACTGATTGCGAGATTTTTTCAGGCTGGACTGGTTTAAACGGCATCTGGTTTCCTTTGTGGTCAAAATATATGACCACAAAGGAACAAGAACAACATAAAAATAAATGCCGGCCTAGCGTGAAATTGGACGGATCACTATTTCAACCCGGCGGTTCTGGCTGCGCCCTTCGACGGTTAAATTTGAGGCAACCGGCACATCTTCACCACGCCCCAAGGCCCGTATCCGCGAAGGTGCGACGCCTGCATCCATCAAAACAGTGGCAACTGAATCAGCGCGTCTGGCAGATAGATTCTGATTATAGGCAGCCGTGCCAGTGTTGTCAGTATGACCTAAAATATCTACCGTGGTATCCGGGTATTTTTGCAGGCTTGTGGCCAATTTTAAAAGATCACTGCGCAAATCAGAACGCACCAGCGCACTGTCGGTCCTAAACAGGATATCTTGAGGCATGGTGACAATCAGCTCGGAACCGGTGTTAACAATTTTGACATCGCCATTGCCAATATTACTTCGTAATTCTTGGGCCTGCTTGTCCAGATTTGAACCGATAAGCCCGCCGACCAAACCGCCAATTGCTGCGCCGGCTGCGGTTTTAGCCAGTTTGTTATCGCCTTTGCGTGTGGCCCCGAATGCACCCCCGACAAGTGCGCCGATTACTGCACCACTTTGGGTACGATTCCCTTGTTCGCCGGGGGCGTTTTTCACACAGCCGGACAATGCAAATGTAGCTGCGGTTAACAGGATAACGGGTGTTTTAATTTTCATAGCTTTTGCCTCGTTTAATTATAGTGTTCTGTGACAGATTATTAATACAATATTGGGTGATGTTATCGAATATCAAACACAAGACTTGGGCTGAAACCCGCCTAAGAAGCGCTTTCAGCCCTCGCGCTCTCCCATGCTAACATCGCCCGCTTCACCGGTAGACCCCAGTGATACCCCCCCAAGCCACCGGATTTGCGCAATGCGCGGTGGCATGGAATAAGCCAGCTGACAGGGTTGCGTCCAACAGCAGTGCCGACAGCGCGCATTGCGCGTGGTGCACCAATTGTGTCTGCTATTTCTGAATAGGTGGTAACATGACCGGATTTAATGCTTAACAACGCCTCCCAAACCTTAATCTGAAATGGTGCGCCGATTAGATGTAAATTTGCTTGGCCTGTTTGGGAAAATGCTGCCATGACCCAGCTAGAAATCGAAACCGGATCCTCGTTAAATTTTGCAAAGGGCCAACGTGTGCACATATCTTGCATCGCGGCCTCCCGCCCGGTTTCAGCAGCGAAGGCCAAACCGCACAGCCCCTTATCCGTACCCATTGCCAACGCTTCACCAAACGGGCTGTCAAACCAGCCATATTTTATAATCAGCCCATCACCTTTGCGCGCAAACTCCCCCGGACTCATTGCTTCCCAACGAATAAACAAATCATGTAATCGACCACTGCCAGAAAGGCCAACCTTGTCAGCCACCTGAAGCGTTGTAAACCGATCATGCAGCAAGGTTTTGGCAAAGCCCAGCGTTAGATACTGTTGGTATCTTTTCGGAGAGGTGCCAACCCAGCGGCTAAAAACGCGTTGGAAATGGGCGGGACTCATTTGCATATCCGCGGCTAATTGCTCAAGCGACATATCGCGCCCGCCTGCCGCATCAATCGTTTCAATTGCACGTTTTATAACGCCGAAATGGTATGCTTTTTCCATGCCTTCTGATGGCCCGATCTGCCAATTATGTCGATCCGAATCTTGCGCATATTGTCTGGTTGCTGCAAAAGATACAGACTGTCATACCTAGCCATTATGGAATTGCAAATGAGCTATCAAAAAATTAGCGAGGTATTCAGCCGGTTTCATGAATTGGAGCCTGAGCCAAAAGGCGAGCTGAATCACACCAACGCCTATACACTAACTGTGGCTGTGGCCCTTTCGGCACAGGCAACGGATGTAGGCGTTAACAAGGCCACTCATAAGTTGTTTAAAATTGCAGACACGCCTGAAAAAATGCTGGAATTGGGTCATGACAGTTTAATTGAACACATCAAAACCATTGGCCTGTTTCGTCAAAAGGCCAAGAATGTCATGAAAATGAGCCAAATTCTGGTGGATGAATTTAACGGCGAAATACCCAGTTCGCGGGCGGCGCTTATCACTTTGCCCGGTGTCGGACGCAAAACAGCAAATGTGGTTTTGAACATGTGGTTTGGCCAACCAACACAGGCCGTTGATACCCACATTTTCAGGGTCGGAAACCGAACCGGAATTGCACCGGGAAAAGATGTAAATGCAGTAGAAAGCGCTATTGAAGACAACATACCGGCACAGTATCAACAACACGCGCACCACTGGCTAATCCTGCATGGCCGTTACGTGTGCAAAGCACGCAAACCCGTGTGCCCGAATTGTATTATTAATGACCTATGCCCATTTGAGGAAAAAACCCTATGACAAAGAAATATCAAATCGTCGGCATCGGCAATGCGCTGGTGGATGTACTGGCCCATGCTGATGATAGCTTTCTGACGGAAAACGGCATTGAAAAGGGTATAATGCAATTGATCGATATGGATCGCGCTGTTGATTTATACCGCAAAATTGGTCCCGCCACAGAAATATCCGGTGGATCAGCAGCCAACACTATTGCGGGTGCGGCACATTTAGGTGGACGTACCGCCTATGTCGGCAAGGTAAAAGATGATCAGCTGGGTGCAATTTTTGCCCATGATATTCGCGCGCAAGGGGTGGATTACAAAACCGAATTGGCAGCTGCGGATATTGAACAGGAAACGGGTCGTTGCATTGTACTGGTTTCACCTTGTGGTGAGCGCTCAATGAACACCTATTTAGGGGCAACCGATTTTCTGCACCCTGACGATATTGACGTAGCTATGATGGCAAATGCGGAATGGGTTTATCTGGAAGGCTATCGTTTTGATGGCCCCGACAGCCACGAGGCATTTTCCAAGGCCAACAAAGCCTGCATTGCGGCAGGCGGTAAAATTTCTCTTACCCTGTCGGATCCGTTTTGTGTTGAACGCCATCGGGATGCATTTCGGGCAATGATTAAATCCGACATTGATTTGCTGTTTTGCAATCGTGACGAAATGCTATCGATGTATCAAACCGATGATTTTAACGCTGCCTTGGCCCAAGCCGCCGCAGAAGTAGAAATAGTAGCCTGCACAGATTCAGACAATGGCGCGCATATTTTGTCTAAAGGCCAGCGCTGGCATGCACCTGCTGTACCCACCGAAATAATCGATGCAACGGGAGCCGGAGATTTATTCGCGGGCGCATTTTTGTGGGGCTTAACAAGCGGTCATGACCTTGAAACTTGTGGCAACATGGGCTGTATCGCGGCCGCAGAAGTAATTAGCCATATTGGCGCACGCTGCGAAGTGGATTTAATGGCGTTGTTTCAAAAACATGAGTTTATGGCATCTTAGTGTCTGGTGTCCGTCGTCAAATAAAGCTGGACACATGAACGTTTGAATTATCGGAGGCTCTGGTTCGTTTTGCTGGTTTGATTATGCAGCTTTTTTTGATGTTGCAAGCGGCATTTCTGGATTGTTTGTATTTTGATTTGTGCCCTTTCTCTGATGATGGATTTGTCACGGCCGAAGTAGACATCGGCGGGCGTGACGTTGTTAAGGCTCTCTTCGTAACGCTCGTTGTTGTGATACTCAACGAAAGCTCCGATCTGCCGTTCAAGATCGCCAGGCAGGTAATAGTTCTCCAGCAAAACGCGATTTTTCATGGTTTGATGCCAGCATCCCACTGCCCGGCAGTCGCTACTTGCAGCGATGAAAGGGGGTTTTGCCTTGGGTTTGTGGATGGAAGGGTGCGCCGCGAACATGCTTCATGCGTTTGTCTTTCAACCATTCAGCCAAATCACCGGACATATAACATGAACCGTTATCGCTTAGCAGGCGCGGTTTGTGGAGCACCGTTGCTTGATCGCCGCCGGATGCCTCCAGCGCCATTTCTAAAGCATCAGTCACATTCCCAGCCGATGGTCTTGAAGTAGGTAAAATCGGTCTACCACATCTCGTTGATGGCAACCGTCTTGTCCGTGAACTCAGCGGCAGCCTTGATCACAACATGAGCCGGTGCCGTGATCAGGTCGCGGCCTTCAAAATGCGATATGCTGAAAATTCCGAAATGAAATACCGCTTCTCGTCAGTATGTTTGATAGCCAGTTCACGACAGGTCAACGGTTCAGGTCGAATGAAAAGA
>DOHJ01000068.1:0-1356 GCA_003535335.1 Paracoccaceae bacterium
ACACCATGCACATTGACCCTGCACCTTGTTTTCGCTACACCCTGCGCGTGGGTTAGTAATGTGGACAACCACGGGCCATCCGGGTCCAACCCTTTTATAAGAGCGGGCCAGATGCGTCCGTAAATCACGGATACACATGACAAAATTTTCTGATCTAAAACTAAGCCCCAAGGTGTTAAAAGCCATTGAAACCGCAGGTTATGAAACCCCTACCCCCATTCAGGCCGGCGCAATCCCGCCTGCATTAGAGGGCCGCGATGTTTTGGGAATTGCGCAAACCGGTACCGGCAAAACCGCCAGTTTCACCTTGCCAATGATCACCATGCTGTCGCGTGGTCGGGCCCGCGCGCGGATGCCGCGCTCGCTTGTGCTGGCCCCAACCCGCGAATTGGCCGCGCAAGTGGCGGAAAATTTCGATAATTACGCTGTGGGCAGTAAGCTGACCAAAGCCCTGCTGATCGGTGGTGTTTCGTTCAAAGAACAGGACAAGCTGATTGATCGCGGCGTTGATGTTCTGATCGCCACACCGGGCCGTTTGCTTGACCATTTCGAGCGCGGAAAACTGATGTTGACCGGCGTTCAGATCATGGTGGTAGACGAAGCCGACCGCATGCTGGATATGGGGTTCATTCCCGACATCGAACGCATATTCGGCCTGACACCTTTCACCCGCCAAACCCTGTTCTTCAGCGCAACAATGGCACCTGAAATTGAGCGGATCACAAATACATTCCTGTCCAATCCCGCCAAAATCGAAGTGGCCCGTGCTGCAACGACAAATGAAAATATCAAGCAGGGCGTGGTCATGTTCCGCGCTAAAAACAAACGTAGCGAGGCCACGGAAAAACGTGATCTTCTGCGCAAGATGATTGAAAATGAAGGCAAGGGTTGCACAAACTCCATCATATTCTGTAATCGTAAGGTTGATGTAGATATTGTCGCCAAGTCATTGAAAAAACACGGGTATAACGCAGAACCCATCCATGGAGATCTGGAACAAAGCTGCCGCATGGAAGTGTTGAAAGGGTTTCGTGATGGCAAAATAAGCTTTCTTTGTGCCTCGGATGTTGCTGCGCGCGGGCTAGATATTCCCAATGTTAGCCATATTTTCAACTTTGATGTTCCCGGGCATGCCGAAGATTATGTGCACCGTATTGGCCGCACCGGTCGGGCCGGAAAATCGGGCGTTGCCCTAATGATTTGCTCGCCACGAGATGAAAAGAATCTGGCTGATGTGGAACGGTTGGTAAAGACGCAAATTCCGCGGCTGGATAGCCCGCTTGGTTCAACCCCTGTGGAAACTGAGCCTGCAAAAGAAACCCCAAAAGCCAGCCGCAGCAGACGCAAACCAAAAGA
>DOHJ01000068.1:1668-5601 GCA_003535335.1 Paracoccaceae bacterium
ACCAAAAGAGAGCCGCGAAACTGTGGTGAAGGAAACGCCAGACAACAAAAGAAAACCGCAAGCGGCGAAAAAAGAACACGTCCAACCAAAAAACGGTAACAACGCTGGCAATCAAACCAAAGGAATGGGCAGCCATCTACCTGATTTCATTGCCAAAAGCTTTGATGATCGGCGTACGGGGTAGCTGATTCTTCTTGCTATAAATACCTAAAATAAACTCCGGTTAGGGGGAAAAGCGGTCCCGTAAGGTCCGCTTTTCCCTTATGCCAGCCGGCTGGTAATGACGGTAACCTCGGGTTTTTTACCTATTTCGGCCTGCACCGATCTGCGCACCTCGCGTTTGATCGCTTCTTCAACCTTATCATCATCGCTCAAGGTCTTGTCATTCATCCGCATTAACAACTGCCCTAAATCCGCTTCGACCACATCGACAAGCGGCGCATTTGATCCGCCAGTTTCAGGCAGTCCCATAACTTCAATCCAAGGATCCCCAAGAGGTTCATCGTCTTCGTCAATAATCACAGTCGCCAGCACATGACCGTTCAAGGCCAGCCTGATCCGGTCCCGAATAATGCCGTCCAGCGCCCCGTATTGCACGCTGCCATCCAGATAGGTTCGTCCGGTTTCGACATGCTCGACCACATGCGGCTCAACACCGGTAATATCGGCCATTGATCCGTTGACCAGCACCATGCTGGCGCGCCCCTTATCGGCCGCCAAATGCGCGTGTTCACGCAAATGCCGGTGTTCGCCGTGCATCGGAATCACCATTTCAGCATTAACAATATCGTGCATCCGCAATAAATCAGGCCGGTTTGCATGACCCGAAACATGGTAAAGCCCGTCACAGTCATCAACAATATCAACGCCCATTTCAGAATAGGCATTCATAATCCGGATTACACCACGTTCATTTCCCGGAATGGTTTTTGACGAAAACAGGAATAAATCCCCCTCGTTCATGCGCAATCCGCGGTATTTTCCGCGTGACAGTTGGGCCGATGCAGCGCAGCGTTCGCCTTGGGAACCTGTAACAATCAGCATCAACTGATCATGCGGCACATCCCGGGCATCTTCCGGCGCAATCGTCTGGGGGAATTTACCCAAAATTCCGGTTTCTTCACCCGCAGCCACCATGCGCTGCATGGCGCGGCCCAGCAAACACACCGACCGGCCCGCCGCGACGCCAGCGTCCGCCAGCGTTTTCAAGCGCGCAATATTCGAGGCAAAAGTCGTGGCCACGACCATGCCTTTTGCACCCGCCACCAGTTTGGTGATTTCCGGCTTAACCGAAGCCTCGCTGCGGCCTGCATGGCGCGAAAATACGTTGGTCGAATCACAAACCAGCGCCTTGACGCCATTCTTGGACACCTCGCGCCACAGCGCTTCGTCAAATGGCTCGCCCAGCACGGGGGTTTCATCCAGTTTAAAATCGCCCGTGTGCAAAACACGCCCGGCAGGGCTGTCAATGACCAGTCCCGAACTTTCCGGAATCGAGTGTGAAACCGGCAGGAACGAAACCGTAAACGGCCCCGCCGAAATGGTTTCGGGATAGGCTGAAACGGTATTGATCACCGCGGCGGATTGGCCGGCATCTTCCATTTTTCGACGCGCGTGATTGGCGGTAAAGCTGCGGGCGTAAACCGGCGCGCCCAAACGATCCCACAAATACCCAATGCCGCCAACATGATCCTCATGGGCGTGGGTGATAAATATCGCGTCCAGCCGGTGCTTGTTGGTCTCAAGCCAGGCAATATCGGGGAAAATCAGGTTCACCCCCGGGGTGGTGTCCATATCTGGAAAGGTCACACCGATATCAACCAGAATCAGCCGCTCCTTGCCCGGTGCGCCATAGCCGTAAACATAGGCATTCATGCCAATTTCGCCGGCCCCGCCCAAGGGAAGATAGATCAGTCGGTCAGATTTTTTCATTCAATTACCTTGCTCGATATTATATTTATGGATCACACTCAGCCCGTGCATTGTCAGATCATCTTCAAAATGGTCAAAGATCGTATGACCCTGCTGGAACAAAGGCGCAAGCCCGCCAGTCGAAATCACCTTCATTTCACGGCCTCTTTCGGCCTTTATTTGTTTGCTAATGCCATTCACCAGCCCGACATAGCCCCAAAATACCCCCGATTGCATGCAATCCACCGTGTTGGTGCCAATCACCAGATCGGGTTTTCGCACATCGACATGGGGCAGAGCGGCGGCGGCCTTGTGCAATGCCTCAAGGCTTAAATTCACCCCCGGCGCGATCACCCCGCCGATATAGGCCCCGTCGGTATCAACCACGTCAAAGGTTGTTGCGGTGCCAAAATCAACGATGATCAGATCACCGCCGTATAAATCATAGCCCGCAACCGTGTTCACCAAACGGTCCGGCCCGACTTGGGTATCGGCATCGACCCGCACATCGACGGGCAGCAAACATTCGGGTTTACCAACCACCAGCGGCCGGCAACCACAGTAGCGATCGGCAAACACCCGCAAGTTCCAGACCACGCGGGGCACGGTAGATGAAATCACCACCGCGTCCACATCAAGGCTTAGATCATGGTGTTTTAGCAGGGTCGTCAACCAGACAAAATACTGGTCCGCCGTGCGGGTATGTTGGGTGCTGGTGCGCAAGGTACAGAGAAATTTTTCCCCGTCCCAGATTGAAAAAACCGTATTTGTATTGCCACAATCAATTGCCAAAAGCATAAGGGCCAAACCTTTCAGAAAAATACTTCGCCCGCAGGGATCACCTGCCGGCCTTTTGACGTCTTTATTACAAGTGCGCCACTGTCGTCTATAGTTTCAAAGGTGCCGGTGATTTGCGTCTGACCGGTGCGGGCCGTAATCACCTGCCCCAAACGCGCCGCACGATCCAGCCAGGCGCGGCGGATCGGGGCAAAGCCGTAAGTGGCAAACTGCGCCTCGTAGCGGGCAAATGCGGGTGCGATGGCATCCAGAAATTCTTCGGGACTGACTGACGCACCCGTTTGCGAAAGCAGGTTAACCGGCATTGTCGCCCCCTCCTCCACCTGATCCGGAACATTTAACAAATTCACGCCAATGCCGATTGCCAGCGCATTTGTGCCACTGGTGCTTTCCAGCAAAATTCCGGCAAGTTTACCGCCATTCAGCAGCACATCATTGGGCCATTTCAGCGCCAAACCGGCCGTGCGCCCCGTTACAAAAACCACAGCGTCATAAAGCGCCAGCGCACCAATGAATGAACGCAAGGCCAATTCATCGGGGCTGCCTGCGGGCTGCATTACCAATGTGGCGGCAAAATTCCCGACCGGATCAGCCCAAGCGCGCCCACGCCGCCCACGCCCTGCGGTTTGCCTGTGCGCCAAGATCCACGTCGGACCTTTTAACGATGGTGCAAGGCGTGCGGCATGGGACAGTGTGCTGTCCACCTCGTCCAGCACAATACGTGCAACGCCGGCTGGCCAGACGTTATTTGACAAGGGCTTGGGCCGCTGTAGCTGCAACTGTATCAATACCAAACATATTTATCATCCCCAGTGCCATCACAGCCGCAGAAACCATCAGAAAGCCCCACAAAACAGGTGCTGTCCTTTGATCCAGCGTTTCATCGTCACTATCGCCAAAATAGATATAATATACCACGCGCAAACAAGAAAAAGCGCCAATCACCGAGGCAATCCCCCCCGCGAGTGCCAAATAAACCATATCCGCATCAATCGCCGCTTTCAAAACATAGAGTTTGCCAAAAAAACCGAACATCGGCGGCACACCGGCCATGGAAAAGAACAAGACCAAAAGCGCTGCGGCTTTGACGGGTTGACGGCTGGATAACTGTTTGAGTGACAAAATGTCGGTGACAGTTCTGCCATCTTTTTGCATCGAGATAATAAAGGCAAATACGCAGATACTCATCTCAATATAAGATCGGAAGAGCACACGTCGAATCTC
>DOHJ01000101.1 GCA_003535335.1 Paracoccaceae bacterium
TGAACTGATCGTTACATTACCTGCACCATCATCTGTCGCAGAAATGCCCTCTACGCCCAGACCATTGATCAGGCCAGACAGTGCAGCCCCCGCATCGGTTTCGTCCTCGCCTACACCAAGAGTATACGCCAGATCAACACCGGCTACAGAAATGTTAGCGACATCAGCAGCTGCCCATGCATTACCAAGGGTAACAATAGAAGTGTTTGCAACGTTAGAAACGGCGGCGGCGCTTGCTGTCGAGTTTGCAGCCAGTGATGCACCCGTGCCAAATGTACCTTTATCAGTGGTAAGATCCTGACGGGCCACCGTAATATTGGATGCAGTTACTGTGCCATCGCTGGCACGGTCAAGCGAGGACAGGATGTTAACATCAGCGGAGCCTTTGACCATATTCAGGCCATTGAACTGAGCAGCGCCTGTAACCGAAGAAATCTGATCGCGTAATGCCGAAATGTCGGATTGAATTTTGCCCCGGTCAACGTTTTCTTCTTGCGCGGCAACAATTTTACCCTTCATCTGCGTCAGCAGATCGGTCACGGTTTCTGAAGCGTTACGGGCAACCGCAACGGTTGATTCCCCTAATGAAAGGCTGTCTGAAATCGCTTTGAAACCCGCAACATCAGATTCCATAACCTTAGAGATCGCCCAAATGGCCGAATTATCTTTGGCCGTAGCGATGGATTTACCAGTCGAAATTTCGTTCTGGATACCGCTAAGATTTGAATTGATTGATTTTAGAGTTTGCAGCGCGACCATGGCGCTGGTGTTGGTCAGAATACTGGACATAGTATAGTTCCTTAATCCATACGGCGCTTTTGCACCGAGTTATACGTACCGCCAGTTACTGGCAGTGTTCGGCGTCTTTCTGACGATTACGATTTCAGGATTTGCAGAAACCGTGCCACCTCGTTTGAGATGCAATTCCAATTCTGCATTTAAAGTACTAACAGCATCCTAATATAAGCAACTGACTTACGAAGCATTTGAATTAACGCTGGTGGATATCAATCTAGGCTTTGTGTTGCAATGTACCGGCAAGCCCAACCCCTAATACAATTCGCTTGCCTGATTTATTATATGTGCTCAACTCGCATTGGCCGCTTTGCAATGCACCCAGCTTACTGGTTACTGCACGAACACCTTTGATTGCGGCGGCCAGCAAGGTTTGATTACGGCTTACCATTTTACGTAACCGCTCCAAGGCTTCCAAATTGGGTGCAGCAATCTTGTTTTCAATAAAAAGCTTTTCTTTTTCGCTAGCAATACTGCCAATACTTTTCAAGTCACCGGCTAAAATTGCGCTACGTTCTTTTCCCAGCAAGGTTTCCAGTTTTTCTATTATTTGGTCGGGATTAGTTTGCATCGGCACGCTCCTTTAATGCTTCGAACAGGCTTTGGGCCAATCCAATACCACCGCTTTTTACCATTTCTTTTGCTTGTTCCTGCCTTAGAAATGATCCAAACTGATCTTCTCCTACTCCGCCTCCATAAGTGTCGCGCGGTTTGCCGAAACCTGCTGATTTTAACATTTCAGCTAAAAATGCCGCCTCTAAATCCTGGGCGGCCTGAAATAGTGCCTTATCACGCTGGTCATTCTGCGAGGCTGGTTGTGAGGTTGGGACTGCAGCATGCGCAGCCGGTGCAAGTGCCGTTGGGGTCATAGAAATTCACCTCTAATTTGATACAGATATCTTCACTTTGCATGCTTTGGGTAAAGATCTGGTAACTACTGGCCTTCATAACCAAGATAACTGAGGAAGAATTCCCGGAATGGATATGATCAAAATACCTTTTGCAGATATGACAACACATTCTCATAACGGGGTTGAAACTCCCGTAGTGGAAACAGGCGGCAACATAGAGGCCGAGGAAAGTTTTTTGTCATTTGTTTATGACAGGGAAAAATCTGGGCATGCAAATTCAGATGGGCCTAGTGTTAAGAATACGCCAACGCAGGCAGCAGATGTACCTAATGCAACAGACGTTGTTCAAACTCCTGCGCAGTTTTTAATTCTAGAGGTAGATGTACAAAACCGGCTGGAAACAACGGTGATATCAAAAGCATTACCTGATCAGCTGGGCCATTTAGAGCCTGATGCTTTGATTTCAAAACCAGCTGGGCAACTGGATAGTGACAGTACACCCTTAGCAGAAACGAATTTGTCAAAACGGGTTAAATCACAGCGGGAAGTGCCGCCTGATAGTCACATTAGTGAAAGAGAATACACCAATAATCTTACGGTTGAAATGGCGTTTAAAACAGATCAAATCCCCCATGAAGAATTAGTTTTAGGTACTCTACAACACCCTTTTTCTAACAATACCACTAATAAACCTATGTCTGAAGTGGCAGTATCTGCACTGCCAGCAAACGCAGACAAAGTAGCGTTTTTGGCCGGAAATTTACAGTTTTTAACGTCGCGAATAATGTCAGATTCCACCTCCGAGAAGGGTGGAGATTTGGCACATCTGAATACTGAAGCGAGTTATTATTTATTTAAGGATGGTCCGGGGCAAGCCATCCAGAGGCAGGAAGTGGGGAAAAATGCTGTCCAGTCAAATCAGCACAACCCCTTACCTCCCAAGATCACAAAAGCCACCCTTCAGAATGAAAATAATAACATTACTGCCAAAATGCAGAAATCAAACCAAGAAACTGGGTTTGCGGTGGAAAAGGGGGCTGATAAACTAAACCCTGTGCTGCCAGACCGGAAAAACACTTCGCATATTGAATTGCCAAAATCAAAACCACGGGACCTAG
>DOHJ01000121.1 GCA_003535335.1 Paracoccaceae bacterium
CGAATACATCATGCAAAACCCGGGCAAACAGCCACTGAGCAGCCATTTTGCGCGCTGTGGCAAAAAAGGCTGTGACAGGTGTGGCAGAGCCCTCGTAAATATCCGGTGCCCACATGTGAAACGGCGGGGCCGCAACCTTGAACGCCAGTCCAATAATTACAAATCCCAAACCCAACAACAAGCCAACCGGCATCTGGCCCTGTGCCGACTGGATTATGTCGGAAAATGCCGTGGAGCCGGCAAAGCCGTAAATCAGCGAGGCACCGTATACCAAAATACCCGAGCTGAGCGCGCCCAGAACGAAATAATTCAAACCGGATTCAGTTGATTTAGCGCTGTTTCGATTTAAAGAAGCAATCACATAAAGCGCCAGAGATTGCAGTTCAAGCCCGATGTAAAACGCCAGCAGACCGCCCGCCGAAACCATCATCATCATGCCGACAACCGACAGCGCGACCAGAACCGGAAATTCAAACCGCAACATGGTGCGGCGCAGCATATATTCCTGCCCCATAAGCAAAATCGCGGCTGTCGAAAGCAAGATGATAATTTTGCAAAACCGCGCAAAACTGTCATCAACGAACGCGCCGTTAAATGCGGTATATGCGCCCGGGGCCGATGTTGAAATCCAGATCGCAATTGCAACCATCACCGCAGATGTGGCCCATAAAATTCGCGATGCGGCATTTTCCTTGCCAGAATAAAACCCGAATATCAGTGCGGCCATAGCAAAAACTGCCAAAACGGCTTCGGGCAGGACAATGTTGAAATCGGCAGATAACAAATTTCGGTCCCTTTAATCTGTGACGATCACGGCGCCCGTTTCGGCCACCGGAATTGCTGCATGATAATTTTCGATTAATGCCGTGACCGACGGGCCGATAATATCCAGCACCAAGGCAGGATAAATTCCCAACAACACCGTTATTGCCACCAAGGGCACAAACATCGCTTTTTCGCGCCCGTTCAAATCGGTGATGGATTTCAGGCTTTCCTTAATCAGATCACCGAATACGACGCAGCGATAAAGCCGCAAGCCATAGGCCGCCGACAGGATCAGGCCGGATGCGCCAAGCAATGCCATCCAAGTGTTGACCATAAAGGCACCAATCAGGATCAGGAACTGACCGACAAACCCCGATGTGCCGGGCAGGCCCAGATTGGCCATGCTGAAAAACATAAAAACCAGCGCGTATTGTGGCATCCCGATTGCCAGCCCGCCATAAGACTCGATCTGGTGGCTGCGTATCCGGTCATAGATCACGCCGATGCAGAGAAACAATGCCGCCGAGATAAACCCGTGGCTGATCATTTTAAAAATCGCCCCGTCAATGCCTTGTTGGTTCAGCGAGAAAATGCCCATAGTGACAAAACCCATATGCGCAACAGACGCGTATGCGACCAGTTTTTTCATGTCTTCCTGAACCAGCGCCACCAAAGACGCGTAAATAATCGCTATGGCAGATATCCACAAAACAAATGAGGCCATGACCTCGCTGCCGATTGGAAACATTGCAATACTAAAGCGCAAAAACCCGTAGCCGCCGATATTCAACAACACCGCCGCCAGTATAACCGATCCGGCCGCCGGGGCCTGCATATGAGCATCGGCTGACCATGTATGCACCGGCCAGATTGCCATTTTCACCGCGAATGAGGCAAAAAATGCCAGCCACAGCATGGTTTGCAAGCCACCGGTGATCTGAAAACCAAGCACCGTGATTGAAGCAGATGCAAACTGGTGGTTCAGCAGCGCCACAATATCCATGCTGCCCGCGTTACGATACATCACAATGATCGCGATCAACATCAATACCGAACCAAGCAAAGTATAGAGGAAAAATTTAAACGCCGCAAAAATCCGTTTTGCCCCGCCCCAGATGCCGATAATCAGGAACATCGGGATCAGGGCAGCCTCGAAAAACAAATAAAACAGCACCAGATCCAGCGCCATAAACGCGCCCAGAACCAAGGTTTCCAGCAACAGGAACGCAATCATGTAGTCCTTGACCCGCGTGGTGTTTGCCCAACAGGCAAGAATGCTGATCGGCATCAAAGCCGTGGTCAGCATGACAAACAACACCGAAATACCATCAACGCCCAATTTATATTGCAAGCCCATGATCCAGTCGCGCTGCTCGATAAATTGAAATCCGGTATCTTGCGGGTCAAACCCGGCCAGAATAAAGATCGATAGAATAAATGTCAGCGATGTGGCCAGCAAAGCCAGCCATTTGGCATTTTTTTGTGCCGCAGGTTCATTGCCGCGCAAAAATACCGCCAGTATCAGCGCGGCCAGTGCAGGCATAAAGGTTACAATCGAAAGAAGGTTTTCCATTAACGCCCCCCGCCCAGCAGCACCATGCCAAGCAGCACAACCACGCCGATCAGCATGGCAAGTGCATAGGTAAGGATATAGCCGTTCTGCATCCGCCCCGCCAGTTTGCCCAGTGACGGAACCAGACCAAGCGCAATAGCGTTAATAGCGCCATCAATCACTTTGCCATCGCCTTTTTCCCACAGAAATTCGCCAAGCCAGATGGCGGGTTTAACGAAAATCCTGTCATACAGCCACTCAAAATACCATTCATTCAGCAAAAACCGATAGGCCCAAGGCAGTGCTTTGGCAAAACGCGCCGGCCATTTCGGGTTGATGATATAAAACCACCACGCCAGCACCAGCCCCAGAACCATAGCGATAAACGGTAAAATTTTAACCCAATTGGGCGCATGCCGGGCGTTGTCCGGCAGATGGTTGTCAGGGCGGCTGAAAATCGCACCGGTTGGCGCAGTGGCTACGGTGGCTACGATGTGGTCTGTATCTGCTTGCCCCGATGCCTCGATCTGAGCCGGCTCAAGTCCAAAGAATCTGTTGATTTCATCATGATCGCCAAAAAACGGACCCAACCAAAGCATACCGGCAAAGATTGCACCCATTGCCAAAACGCCCAAAGGCAGCAACATCACCAGCGGGCTTTCGCGGGCCTGTTCATGGATTTCTTTATCGCCGCGCGCCTTGCCAAAAAAGGTCATGAACATCAAACGCCAGCTATAAAAACTGGTCATGAAGCCGCTAATCAACA
>DOHJ01000219.1:0-226 GCA_003535335.1 Paracoccaceae bacterium
GAGGCCGACCCACGGTTTACCGGACGCGCAATCAAAAATATCACCGATGCTGTAAAGGTGCGGGCGATGGATTTCGAGCTGCCGGATGAATGGATGGAAGAGCCCGATCTGTTCCTGTTCAAAACCTATGATGACAAACTGGGAATGATCCGCGAGATGACCCAACCGATTAGCGTTGAAATGGTGATACAGGAAATCAACCGTTATGCCGATTCCGAATTCCGCT
>DOHJ01000219.1:367-4282 GCA_003535335.1 Paracoccaceae bacterium
CAATCAAAAATATCACCGATGCCGTAAAAGTGCGGGCGATGGATTTCGAGCTGCCGGATGAATGGATGGAAGAGCCAGATCTGTTCCTGTTCAAAACCTATGATGACAAACTGGGAATGATCCGCGATATGACCCAACCGATTAGCGTTGAAATGGTGATTCAGGAAATCAACCGCTATGCCGATTCCGAATTCCGCTATGCCGACAAATCCGACGAAATCGCGATTGCAAATGCAGTGCGCGATATGGAGCGGATGGAAGAAGCCAAGCGGCGGTATCTGGAGGGGAAATCCTAGTGCGGCCAATCGTAGTTCTATCATATTGGGCTGAAATGATCCTGCCAGTGGTTGGGGTTGGGGTTTTGGCTGCACTGTTGCCCTTGTGGATGGCGCATAATTTCCCCCAAAACTGGTATGGGCTGTTTTGGAATTTGCTGATCTCGTTTCTGATATTATTGGTGATTAGCATAACATATTTTGCCATGTTCCGCCCGCCGAATGATATTTTGGCAATTACCGCTAATGGCGAATACTATATGTCATCGGCTACTGAGCTGATACGCATTGGGCTATTGTCCGCAATGATCTGGGGGCCAATAGTGTTGGTCGTTCTGGCGATGCAGCCCAGTAGATGGAGGCCTGAGTTATGAAACGCCTAATTGAGCGCGGCCTGATGTTTGGGAATTTGATCCGCATTTCCTCGCCTGCTTTGGTTGAGCGCTATAATCGTGCGCTAAAGCAGCTAACAGGCAAAACCACGCGGCTGAAATCGTTTCACGTCGACATTTCCGGTTATTCGCCCGAGGTTGGGGATAGTTTAAAAGATCATCTTTACCTGAACGAGGGCGGCTGCAACCGGCAGTTTATCCTGCTGACCAGCGAGCAAAAAACCGCGCCGTTGTTAAACGCGCAATTCTCGACATCTCGTGGGATTTTGCGCCAGTTTATTGATGAAAACGAGGCGCAACTGTTTGCCCTGACCGCAAGGGATGCCGTAGCGGGCGAGCTGTTGAACTCGGTTTATGCGGTGGATAATCCTGTAAAGCTGTTTGATATCAGGGATGTGAAAATTGAAGCCGACACCACCGAGGCGCATGTAAAATCGGCCGAGGAACTGGCCGGCAAAATAGAGCAGTTCAGGCGCGAGGATAATGCATGGTGGGATGATGTCCTGATTGCCCAAATGATCGGCTTGGCCAAAAAAACCGGCGATGTAACCCGGGCCCCGCTGCGTTTGAAAAAGGCCAGTTTCAGGCAGGATAATTTCTGGACCAAACACTTTGACGGCATGTATATTTTTCGCACAATGGAGCATCCGGCCGCGATTTGCGCAGGTGATAAAACCAAGCTGGGCAAATTGCCAATCTCCTATACTTTCGATTTTCAGGACCGCAACGAGATCGCGATTTTTCTGGAACTGAACGATTTGGTCGAGCCGATTGTAAAGGCGCGCGGTGTGGACGCCGCTGCGATTTTGCAGCAAAAAATGGATTTTATTGTGATCGATGTGGCGGCCGCTAAAGGTGAAGATCTGACCAAAGCCACCCCAAGAGACATCAGATCATTAACACGAAAATATGCAAGTGCGTTACCCGAAGAATTTCATGGTTTGGCTGCGTTGTTGCGCTGGGCACAATCGGGGGCAGGGTGGCCAAAAATCACCTCGGATCATCCGGCATATTTTTACACCCTGCGTTCAAAACCGCATGCAGACCGGGATTTGGTTAATATGTTATTGTCGGCGCTGACCCCATTGGACATTCGCCAACTGTTTATTTGCCACAAAGAACGGTTTTATCATTCTTATTCCGGCTTGGCCTGATACCAAGAAAACCTTTGTGGCAGAATTTCTGGAACGCGAGTATCAAGTAGACAAGGCCGGTGCGCGCCAAGCATTATTTGGCGCTGGTGAGCCGATGCAAGAGCCAGAGCCGTTGCCCGATCCGGAAGAGTTGATAGAGCTGGTTGGCCCATGGGGCGCCGTGAGGAGGTAATATTATGAATTTGATACGTTTAATGGTTTTTGGCTTTCTCGGCCTCAGCGTTATTTATTTAACGATTTCGTTTTATTCCCGTTCAGTGCGGCGTGAAAAACTGGAGAATGCGTGGGATGAAAATCCGCCCAAGGGGGGTGATACTGATGCACGCGATACCTATATTGAAACGGGTATGGCCGAATATGAAACAGGTTTTCGCAAGAAACTGATTTGGCTGGTTTATGTTATCCCGACAATTTCAATCCTAGTTATCCTTTACTTAACCAACTCTCAATGAGGCCTGTAATGCGCAAAATTGTTATTTTTCTAAAAGTTCTGCCATTTATTTTTATTTTTGGTTTTCTGCATTATGTTTTGCCACAACATGATATTGCACGGATTACATCAACTGAAATAATCCGGATGGATTTCACCACCTTTAACCGTTTATTTTACGCACAAGCCGATAGTGGCAACACAGAGCATTCAACCCGCGATGTGCGGCTGATAAATACCGAACGCAAGAAAACCTTTCTGCTGGGATTTATCCCACGAGATGCCAAGGGCGTGATGGTTTATCGCAACGAGGATACCGGCTGGATCTGGCCACCATATTTCAAATTTGACAGCTCGGATTTGCATGCCGAAGCAGCCGCGGCGATTTCAGTAACCGGCAACGAGCAATGGGTAGTTATCACCCATTATGGTTGGCGCAATAAATTCTTAACGGTTTTCCCCAACGCCATTGGAATCCGTCAGGTTTCAGGGCCGGATGTGCGAATAATTCCGTGGTTCAACATTTTCTTTTTCATCTTTGTGATTGTTGCATTCCTGTTTATCCGTGCCTTGTGGCGGCAGTTTCGGCAGCGCTCGGTTGACCCCATGCTGGAAGATGCCGGCGACGTTTGGGATAAGGTCGATGGTCATGCTGATGTTGCAGGCGCCAAAGCGCGGGGTGTTTGGCAGCGTTTAAAAGCCTGGCTAAGCACCTGGAGCAAGAAATAAATATGTGCTGCGCAAGTTGGCTATTTTTAAAATAGACGCAATGCCTTTCACTGGGCTTGCCCGCCAGCAAGGATTTGTTAATAGTCTGCTACAGACATAAATAATAAGCCAATCCACAAACACGAGGAGATCCCAGATGTTCAAAGGCATGGGTGATATGGCCAAGATGATGAAAACTGCAAAAGAAATGCAGGAAAAAATGGGCGAGATGCAGGAAGGATTGGCCAATATTACAGTGGTTGGTGAATCCGGTGCAGGGCTGGTAAAAGCCACAGCAACCGCCAAGGGCGAGTTGACAGCGCTTGATATTGACCCGTCAATTTTTCATCCGGATGAAAAAGAAGTTGTCGAGGATTTGATCCTTGCCGCTGTCAAAGACGCCCAAGCCAAGGCGGCGGATCGTTCGCAACGCGAGATGTCCAAGCTAACCGAAGGGCTGGGACTGCCTGCCGATATGAAATTGCCATTCTAACCGAACAGTTCGAGTGTAGAGATTAGATGCCTGCGGCGCAGGTATTTAAGGCAAGAAGAAGGGCGGTTTTTTATGAGTAATGCAACGCGCGATATCGAAAATCTGATTGAGCTGATGGCCAAGCTGCCCGGTCTTGGCCCGCGTTCTGCGCGGCGTGCGGTTTTACATATGATTAAAAAGCGGGCGTTGTTGATGACTCCTTTGGCGGATGTTTTGTCTGAGGTCGCGGTATCCGCGCGCGAGTGTCTGAACTGCGGCAATGTGGGCACATCGGATATTTGCGACATTTGCATGGCTGAAAAACGGGCCAACGGCGAGCTGTGCGTGGTTGAGGACGTGGCCGATTTATGGGCCATGGAACGCGGCGGAATGTTTAAGGGCCGGTATCATGTTTTAGGTGGCACATTGTCAGCCCTTGATGCTATTGGCCCTGATGATTTGCAAATCCCCAAACTGCGCACCC
>DOHJ01000219.1:4640-7347 GCA_003535335.1 Paracoccaceae bacterium
ATTTTGGCGCTGAACGCCACAGTCGGTGGGCAAACCACGGCGCATTATATCGCAGATGAGCTGGAAGGCAGTGGTGTTACGATCACCTCGCTTGCCCAAGGTGTGCCGATTGGCGGCGAGTTGGATTATCTGGATGATGGCACCATATCCGCCGCTTTGAAGGCGCGTAAAAGTTTTTAGCGTGCTGATCTAAACCGGCTGCTTTGTTTCCATTTTTGCAAGAAATCCTGCCGCGCCAATCTGGATGAAATAGGCGAACATAATGGGCAGAATGAACGTTGCGCCGTAAATATCAACATTGAACACCGCCAAAATCAGCGCCAAGGTGATGTAGCGCGTGGCGATATGCCAAAATACGGCTTTTTCATCTGGAGTTTTACCGGTCAGTTTTATTGCAATAATAAAGACGACAGCATAAAAAACCAACGTGGCCAAACCGGCGCGCGCCAGATCCAGTATTGAAACCTGAAACAGCAATTGTGATGTGGTTAGTGAAAACAGATAAAATACGATGCCAAACATCGTAGCCTTGGAAATCAGCGGCTGATGGGTGGCCGTAAAGCTGACAATTGCGGGGAAAAATTTTAGCACAATGCGGCTAACCACAAACGGAATAATGATTAGTAACATGAACGGACCAAAGGGTTTCACCTGCTGGCCCGCAGCCAGATCTCCGATTGCGCTTAGATCTACTGTTGGAAAATAGGCGGCCGCAACATTGTTAAACTGGGAAAAAATCAGAGTCACAGGCAAAAGCAGCGCCAGATTAAGCATGAAAATCACAAAGCCGACCTTAACATTGGCCCCGCTAACCTTGATCCACATCATCACCATTCCGCCACCGGGCAATAGCGCCAACAAAAACAGCGCCGCCGCAACTCCCAGATCCTGACTGGCGTAACCGATCAGCAACGCAAGGGTTGTGAGAAGCAAATAGTTGATCCACAGGTTTTTCATAATCGCACCTGTATGGGTTTTGATTATGGAAAAATCCGAAAACCGGAATTTAAACAGGCTGGGTGTTACCAGAAAAATACCCGCAACAAGGCAGACCGCAGCAGAAAATTTCAAGCCGCCTGTAATATTACCAAAAGCCAGACCCAATATAATTGCGCTGACAACAAGTGCGATCTGTTTCATATTATTTTCCCGTTTCCAATTCAGATTACAAATAGAGCCAAACGACAAAAAGAAAAGCCATAATATTCACATTATTATATGTGTGTTAAGGAAAACCAGCCTAAATAGCCAAATTGAATCAATTTTTTGTGTCCTAAATGTAATTATCCACCGTTCGGTCCCTTGCAGGGCGCAAAGCCCATCCTTATATACCCCGAGAAGCATGACTGGGCTTGGTGCCCGTCTAAACATTGGGATCGGCGCGTGGATGCCTATATCTAGGGCCGCACGCCACAACATCGCCTGAGAGAAGGATATTAGAAATATGGCTAAAGTCATTGGAATTGATCTGGGAACCACAAACTCTTGTGTTGCTATCATGGACGGCTCGCAACCGCGGGTCGTGGAAAACGCCGAGGGTGCACGTACAACGCCATCAATTGTGGCCTTCACAGATGATGAGCGTCTGGTTGGACAACCTGCAAAACGTCAGGCTGTTACAAATGCCGACAACACAATTTTTGCCGTTAAGCGTTTGATTGGTCGTCGTGCCGACGATGCTGCGATCAAGAAATATCAAAAACAGGTGCCCTATTCCATCATTGATGGTGGCAATGGTGATGCTTGGGTCGAAGCAAATGGCGACAAATATAGCCCAAGCCAGGTATCTGCATTCATCCTTGGTAAAATGAAGGAAACCGCCGAAAGTTATCTGGGCGAAGACGTGACACAAGCCGTGATCACCGTTCCGGCCTATTTCAACGATGCCCAACGCCAAGCAACCAAAGACGCTGGTAAAATTGCCGGTCTTGAAGTGCTGCGCATCATCAACGAGCCAACAGCGGCCGCGCTGGCCTATGGTCTGGACAAGGAAGAAACCCAAACTATCGCGGTTTATGACCTTGGTGGTGGTACGTTCGATGTGACCATTCTGGAAATTGACGATGGTCTGTTCGAAGTGAAATCCACCAATGGTGATACATTCCTTGGTGGTGAAGATTTTGACATGAAAATCGTCAAATATCTATCCGATGAATTTAATAAAGAAACCGGTGTTGATCTGTCCAAAGACAAGATGGCACTGCAACGGCTGAAAGAAGCCGCTGAAAAAGCCAAAATTGAGCTGTCTTCGGCCACTCAAACCGAGATCAACCAACCATTCATTTCGATGGATCCAAACGGTGGTCAGCCGCTGCACATGGTTATGAAGCTGACCCGTGCAAAACTGGAAAGTCTGGTTGGTGATCTGATCAAGGCAACCTTGAAACCATGTAAAGACGCGCTAAAAGATGCGGGCCTGACTACTGGCGAGATTGATGAAATCGTTCTGGTTGGCGGTATGACGCGTATGCCAAAAGTTGTCGAGGAAGTTGGTAAATTCTTTGGTAAAGAGCCGCATAAAGGTATGAACCCTGATGAAGTGGTCGCCATGGGTGCCGCTATTCAGGCGGGCGTTTTGCAGGGCGATGTCAAGGACGTGGTACTGCTGGATGTGACGCCACTGTCGCTGGGTATTGAAACATTGGGCGGCGTTTTCACCCGCCTGATTGACCGTAACACCACGATCCCGACGAAGAAATCGCAAGTG
>DOHJ01000070.1:0-9126 GCA_003535335.1 Paracoccaceae bacterium
ATTCTGGCCGCTACCAACCGCGCCGATGTTCTGGACCCTGCGCTGTTGCGTCCGGGTCGGTTTGACCGCCAAATTCAGGTGCCAAACCCTGACATCAAAGGCCGCGATAAAATCCTTAACGTGCATGCGCGCAAAGTGCCGCTTGGCCCTGACGTGGATCTGCGCATCATTGCCCGTGGCACACCCGGATTTTCCGGTGCCGATCTGGCCAATCTGGTGAATGAGGCTGCGTTAATGGCCGCCAGAGTTGGCCGTCGTTTTGTGACTATGGACGATTTTGAAATGGCCAAGGACAAGGTGATGATGGGGGCCGAACGCCGTTCGATGGTTTTGACCGACGAGCAAAAGGAAATGACCGCCTATCACGAGGCCGGTCACGCCATTGTCGGCATCAAACTGCCCAAATGTGATCCGGTTTACAAGGCCACGATTATCCCGCGCGGCAATGCCTTGGGGATGGTGATGAGCCTGCCTGAAATGGACCAGCACAATTATTTCAAAGACCAGATCGAGCAAAAAATTGCCATGGGCATGGCGGGCAAGGCGGCCGAAATTATCAAATGGGGCCCTGGTCGGGTTTCAAACGGTCCATCGGGCGATATCATGATGGTGTCCTCACTGGCGCGCGCCATGGTGCTGCGCTGGGGTATGTCCGAGAAGGTTGGTAATATTGATTATCAGGCTGCCCATGAGGGGTACTCGGGCAACGGTGCCGGTGGGCTGTCAATTTCTGCTGCCACGCAAGAACTGATCGAGGAAGAAGTAAAACGAGTAATTGACGAGGGCTATGACATTGCTTTCAAGCTGTTGAAAAAACACAATAAAGAGTTTGAAATGTTGGCGCAGGGCTTGCTGGAATATGAAACCCTGACCGGCGAGGAAATCATGCGCGTAATCAAGGGTGACCCACCGCGCCCTGATGATGACGAGGATGAAGACCAAGGCAGTACACCAAGCGTAACGGCCATTCCAAAAATCAAACCAAAGCCCAAGGTCAAAGTGACCCGCAAGCCAAAGGATGACGGGATGAAGCCCGAACCGTCCTCTTAAAATAGCAAAACCCCGAAGGCTAAAAGCAAGTCTTCGGGGTTTTGTTCAAGGCTGTTTCGAAACAAACTCTCTGGCGCTAATTTAGCACAGGAAACACCATGCCCGCATTATTGCCAACTGATTTCAAATGCCGGATTGTCTGGCTGGGTCATAATGTTAATCGTGCTACCACATTGGGAAATGAGGCAGTGCAACAGTTTAATGCAACCTTTGCCGGCCCCGAAACGGAAAGCCGGTTTGGCTTGACTCGGCCCTCGGATGGACGTCTGCAATGCCAGTATCCGCGTGGAACCGAGGTGCGAAACACCCGACAAATTTCTATTATTTCAGCCGAGGAATTGGAAATTATTGCAGCGAATATGGGCGTTAAGGAAATCAAACCGGAATGGCTTGGCTTGAACATGGTGATTAAGGGTTTGGCCGACTTCAGCCATATTCCGCCATCATCGCGCCTGATTAGCCAAAACGGAACCGGTCTGGTGATTGATCTTGAAAACCGCCCCTGCCATTTACCTGCCAAGCTGATTGATGCGCAAATGTCGGGAAAAGGTTGCGAATTTAAAACTGCGGCCACAAATTTACGTGGCGTGACGGCATGGGTCGAACGCGAAGGCGCGCTAAAGGTCGGGGATGAAATGATTTTGCACATTCCGGATCAACCTGCATGGCCGCATCTGGATCAGGTTCTCAGGCCATAGCCCTGTCACCCATAGGTTATGAAAATGAAAATGCTGGATTTACCCTGTTATTACCCTATTATTACCCTGTTAAACGTCGTGATTATCTGTAAAGTTCATCAGATGATTGTCGCGACTTGATTAAAAGGATCCAACAGATGAGCTTTAAAACAGATATTGAAATTGCCCGTGAAGCCAATAAAAAACCTATTCAGGAAATTGGCGCAAAACTGGGCATCCCCAATGAACATTTGCTGCCGTACGGCCATGACAAGGCCAAGGTCGGCCAAAATTTTATCGATAGCATTCAGGGTAATAAAAAAGGCAAACTGATCCTTGTGACCGCAATTAACCCGACCCCGGCTGGCGAGGGTAAAACCACAACCACGGTTGGGCTGGGCGACGGGATCAACCGTCTTGGCAAAAAAGCAGCGGTCTGTATTCGCGAGGCATCTTTAGGCCCGTGTTTTGGCATGAAGGGTGGGGCTGCCGGTGGCGGTCTGGCCCAAGTGGTGCCGATGGAAGAAATGAATTTGCATTTCACCGGTGATTTTCACGCCATTACATCGGCCCATAATCTGTTATCGGCGATGATCGACAACCATATTTACTGGGGCAATGCGCTGGAAATCGATGAGCGCCGCATACCTTGGAAGCGGGTTCTGGATATGAACGACCGCGCGCTGCGTGATACAGTTGTGTCGCTGGGTGGTATTGCCAACGGGTTTCCGCGCCAGACCGGATTTGACATCACGGTGGCAAGCGAAGTTATGGCCATTCTGTGCCTGTCGAACAATCTGGTAGATTTGCAAAAACGTCTTGGCGATATTATCGTGGCCTACACCCGCAATCGCGAGCCGGTTTATTGCCGTGATCTAAAGGCAGACGGCGCAATGACTGTGTTGTTAAAGGATGCGATGCAGCCCAATCTGGTGCAGACTCTGGAAAACAATCCGGCCTTTGTGCATGGCGGACCGTTTGCAAATATTGCGCATGGTTGTAACTCGGTTATTGCCACGAACACTGCATTGCGGCTTGCCGATTACGTGATTACCGAGGCCGGTTTTGGTGCCGATCTGGGGGCTGAAAAATTCATGAATATCAAGTGCCGCAAAGCCGGCCTTGCGCCGGATTGCATCGTGCTTGTGGCGACTATTCGGGCGATGAAAATGAACGGCGGGGTGGCCAAGGCCGATTTGGGGCCGGAAAATGTTGCGGCTGTAAAAGAGGGCTGCGCCAATCTTGGCCGTCACATCGCCAATATGAAATCGTTCGGCGTGCCTGTGGTGGTTGCAATCAACCATTTTGTCACCGACACCGATGCAGAAGTGCAGGCCTTGAAAGATTTCGTAAGCTCCGAAGGGGCCGAGGCAATTTTGTCGCGCCATTGGGAATTTGGCGGTAAAGGTGCCGAGGATCTGGCCAAACGTGTGGTTGAAATTGCCGATAGTGGCGCGGCCAATTTTGCACCACTTTACAAAGACGGCATGCCTTTGTTTGAAAAAATAGAATGCATTGCCAAAAATATTTATCATGCAGACGAGGTTGTTGCGGGAAGTAAAATCCTTGATCAATTGCGTCTTTGGGAGGAGGCCGGATATGGACACTTGCCGATTTGTATGGCCAAAACCCAATATTCATTTAGCACCAACCCAGCGCTGCGCGGTGCACCAACCGGACATTCCGTTCCGGTGAGAGAGGTGCGATTATCGGCAGGGGCCGGCTTTATTGTGGTGGTTTGCGGTGATGTGATGACCATGCCGGGCCTGCCCAGAGGGCCTGCCGCCGAAGGCATTATGTTAAATGATGCCGGTGAAATTGACGGGTTATTTTAAGGCTGTTCAGCTAAGAAGGATAAAAATATGACTGCAAAAATTATTGACGGCAAGGCTTTTGCCGCAACGGTTCGCGAAAAAGTGGCCGTGCATGTGGCGCGCATAAAAAAGGATCACGGTATCACACCGGGTCTGGCCGTAGTGTTGGTGGGGGAGGATCCTGCATCGCAAGTTTACGTGCGATCAAAGGGCAAAATGACGGTCGAAGTCGGGATGAATTCCTATGAGCACAAGCTGGAGATCGATACCAAAGAAGCCGATTTGCTAGCGCTGATTGATCAATTAAACAATGATCCGGCCGTGCATGCTATTTTGGTGCAATTGCCGCTGCCTGACCATTTAAACGAGGATCTGGTGATCAATTCAATTGATCCGGCCAAGGATGTGGACGGGTTTCACATTTCGAACGTTGGTCTGTTGGCAACGGGGCAAAAATCCATGGTGCCTTGCACGCCGCTGGGTTGTTTGATGATGCTGCGGGGGCAACTGGGCTCGCTTTCGGGTCTGGATGCTGTGGTAATTGGCCGCTCTAACATCGTCGGCAAACCTATGGCGCAATTGCTGATTGGCGATAGCTGCACGGTAACCGTGGCCCATAGCCGCACCAAAGATCTGCCCGATGTGGTGCGTCGTGCAGATATTGTGATTGCAGCTGTGGGGCGGGCTGAAATGGTGCCGGGTGACTGGATCAAAAAAGGTGCAACCGTGATTGATGTGGGTATCAATCGCATTGATGCGCCGGAAAAAGGAGAAGGCAAAACCCGCCTTGTCGGGGATGTTGATTTCACCTCGGCCTCGGCTGTTGCTGGCGCGATTACACCTGTGCCGGGCGGGGTTGGCCCCATGACGATTGCCTGTTTGCTGGCAAATACGGTGACGGCTTGTTGTCGGGCAAATGGTTTGGCTGAACCGGATGATCTGACAGTTTAAGCTTTATTATTGTTCCTTAAATATCCGCGCCGCAGGCAAGAAAACTTTTATGCCTGCGGCGCGGATATTTATTGGAACAATAATGGGGATCAATCGCGCTTCATTCGTCGGCCACGTATTGTTGTGGTAGAGGCGATCGGGTTGCTATAGATGGTGCTGACGCGCCGGTCCTTTTAGTGCACGATCTTTTCTTCTTTCACGAACATATTGGCCCAGGCCCGATCCAGCAAATCCGGGTTCATTTGAATCGGGATGTCCTCGAATTCACAAATTGCGATCATCTGGTCGATCAGGAAAATCGGTTGATAATTGGCGTAGATATTATCAATTGTCGGGTACTTTTTCTTGAGCAAATGCACCAGCGTTGCCTCATCCAGCGCCATTTTTTTCTTGCGTGCGACCATGGCAAAGATTTTCAGGTAATTTTCCTGACTGGGCCCGTCGATTTTGATTTTAAAGAAAATCCGGCGCAAAGCGGCTTTGTCAAAAATTTCGTTCGGATGGAAGTTGGTCGAAAAAATCACCAGCGTGTCAAACGGAACTTCGAATTTTTCACCCGATTGCAGGGCCAGAATATCTTTGCTTTCTTCCAGCGGCACAATCCAGCGGTTGATCAGGGCCTGTGGCGGTTCGGCCTGCCGGCCAAGGTCATCGACGATAAACACGCCGCCGGTTGATTTGAGCTGTAACGGAGCCTGATAGGTGCGCGCGGTCGGGTTGTAAACCAGATCAAGCATGTCCAGACTAAGCTCGCCGCCGGTTATAACCGTGGGGCGCTCGCATTTTACGTAACGTGTGTCATAACGGTTGCCCGAGCGGCGCAGGCTGTTTGGATCATCCTCTTGCTCCTCGGCAGCGCTGTGCACAATCGGGTCATAAACCGTGATGACCTGCCCCGCATATTCCAGCGCGCGCGGAACGTAAATTTTATCGCCCAAAGCATCACGAATACCGTTGGAAATGGCCGATTTGCCGTTGCCCGGTGGTCCGTACATCAAAACCGAGCGCCCCGAACTAACAGCCGGACCCAAATGGTCAATCAGCTCGTCCGGTAAAATCAGATGCCCCATTGCACCGGTTAACTGTTCGCGGGTGATCTGGATGTTGCGGATGGATTGGCGTTTTACCTGTTCTTTGTAAACCTCGAGCGGCACCGGCATGGCACCGAAATATTCCGATTGTGACAGCGCATCCAGCGTGCGTGATTTGCCCGCATCGGTCAGCCGGTAGCCCATTTGCCCGCCAGAACCTGCATGCATGCTGCCTGTCGCCTCGAGCAGTTTTTGGTCGCGGGCCATATCGATCAATTCCTGTGTGACCGGAATGGGCAGGCAAATGGATTTGGAGATTTCGGCTACCATTTCCTGATTTTTGCGAAACATGGTTTTCAATAAAATATCGCGCATCATCACGACTGACAGGTTCATCTGCTCAATTCGTTTTGGGGCAGGCGGGGCAGTGACGCTGGATGTTTGCATGTTCATGGGCTTTCACCTATTTTTTGTTGTCACGGGGTTTGTTTTTTAGACGATCAACATATGAACCCGTTTTTTCATTATAGTTTGACCAGATTTGGGCAAGGATAGTTTTGGGTCGCATCCAGTGTTGAAATTTTTAATAAAATGCAACATTTAGCTGCCATAAATGGCCCCCAGCACCAGATAGATCAGCAACGCACCTCCAAGGGCAAAACCCATTGGAAAATCCTTGTTATCCCAGCTTTTCCAGTCCGGCGTTAGTTTGCGAAAGGCCTTGGAACGTTGAAAAATCCGGTGGGTAACAAAAGCGGCAATTATGGTTGCGGCAAATAAATATACCATGCTGATTGCATCACCATAGGCGATAAACGGGGCCATTGCAGCGGCGAATTTGGCATCCCCTGCGCCGATCATACCTAATGCGCTGATGACAAATCCGATGACCAAAATCACCAAAAGATGCACAAAACGCCAAGGATATTCAGCCAAAGGCAAGGCAATCAGGCCAATAACCACAAACACCGCAAACAGGGCCATAACGGCCTTGTTGGGGATTTTCATGTACTTCATGTCGTTCCAGGCGACCCAGATCGAAATGGGTAGCGCAAATGGTAAAAACCACAGGGCAGACGACGCTGTTATGGCCAGCTGCATTAGTTTGACACGTTGTTTTCTAGGGCTGCAAGGGATGTCACAGCGGCCTCGAAATGTTGCGGGTGGGTGTCAATTGCATCTTTTAACAGACCTTTTCCAGTCGCCACATCGCCTTGTTTTATCGCCGAAAGCGCAAGGGTATGCAGCAATTTGGCGCGTTCAATCTGTGTCATCTGAATGACTGGCAAAACATAGTTGCGTTGGGCACCACGGGCCAAGACAAGGTTGTTTTTGGCCGTAAACAGTTTGCTATCATAAGACAGGGCCTCGGTGAACATTTGTTCCGCGCCCTTGAAATCACCACGGGTTAACTTGGAATAACCCCAGTTATTCAATACGCTACCCGGATTGGTTGTTAAACCCATCGCAGTTTCGTAAAAGCTGTCAGATTTTTTCCACTGTTTGTTGCTATCGGCCACCATCGCCTCAAGGCGATAACGCTTATAGGTTTCATGGGTGGGCGGCACCGTGTCCAGTGTGGTTTTGGCCTTTTTCCAGCTGCCGGTGCGAATATAGGCCTCGGCCAGATCAACCCGGTCGGCATTGGTGCTTTTGGGGTTGGCAATAACCTTGTTCCAGACGCTAAGCGCTTCGGTCGGGCGTTTGGCACGGACCAGAGATTTGGCCAGACCGCGTTGCAAGTCCAGCCGCTCGGGATTGTCAGCGCTGGCTTTTCTAAAATATGTGACGGCTTCGGCCGGATCCGCAGCCGTTAACATAATGCTGCTGAGATTGCTCTCGTCGATCACATTTAGATCTTTCAGGGATTTATTCACTGCCGCATCGCCAGATTTCTGGCAGGCGGACAATGCCAAGACACCTGTGAGGCACAGGGTAAGTAGACTGGTGTGGCGCATTTTTGCGTCCTTTTTGCTGCTCGAACTTCCTTAGACTGTGGAAAGTAACAGGTATTCGCTGTTGCCTCGCCGCATCAGTTGGAAATCATGGTCGATATCTCCGTCAATATAACCCAGATTATCAGATTTTTCGATAGCGATACGTAAATTTTCGCGAATGGAGTCACTTTCGCCACTATCCAGCGCATATGCGGTCTCAAAGACACGCTTTGCTTCGGCAGTTTGGCCTTTTTCCATCAAAACGACGCCCAGATTATTCCAGGCCGGGACAAATTTGGCGTCTATCTTTATCGCTTTGCGTAATAATTTTTCTGCCTGACCCAATCGCCCTAGTTTTAAATTGGCCGATCCCAAGGCGCTGTAGATATCGGCGTTCAGGCCTAATTTTCCGGCCGCGCGGTAATAGGCCTTTAGGGCCAATTCATATTCAGCGGCCGCCATCAGGCGATGACCGACAATCAACCCATCAACAGATTTTCCGCCTCTGGGCTGGCCAGTGGGGGCATAGGGGCTGTCGGCAGGACGCTGAAAGCCGCCGGTCTTTTGACAGGCGGCCAGCAGAGCAAATACCAGAATAATTCCAACGGTTTTTTGTATCATTATGATCCGATGCTCTAGCTGCCCATTAACATTTCAACAATACCATAGACCGATGGCCCGATCAGAATAAGCAGCAGCGGCGGTAAGGTTAACATCATTGTGGCAAGTGTCATCTTGGTTGGCAACTTGTTTGCTTTTTCCTCGGCTGTCATGATGCGTTTATCGCGCATTTCGGCAGAAAAGACACGCAATGCGTCCGAAACAGATGTCCCGAAGCTGGCGGATTGAATAAGCACGGTTACAAACGAGGACACATCCTGCACCCCGACCCGCTCGGACAGATCGCGCAAAACCGAAATCCGGTCTTTACCGGCTTTCATTTCGTCAGACACGGTCTGAAACTCCTCGGCCAATGCGGGAAAGCTGTGGGTTAGCTCGCCGGCAACCCGGATGATGGATTGATCCAGTGATTGACCGGCCTCAACGCAGACCAGCATCATATCAAGCGCATCTGGAAAACCGTTGATGATTTCTTTTTCGCGTGCGCTTACACGTTTATTTACCCAATATCTGGGCGCCATATAACCGACTATACCGGGGATCAGGATTGTCATAACCATGGATTTTGTGGTTTGCTCATCGGTCGCGCCCGCTGTCATGGCGTAAATTACACCTGTTGCCAGAAAACCCAAGCCCAAAATCAATTGTATGAAATGGAAGGTGCGCACAGCGGTTTTGGATGGATAGCCTGCCTTGAGCAGTTTCAATCGAACGTTCGAATACTCTTCTTGGTTTTGCGGCTCTAAAAAGTTCGAATATTTTTCAAGCTTTTTACTGCCCTGATTTTGGCGCAACTGTGTATTGGCATTACCCAAACCAGCGCGCGATTTGTTTGATTTTCGCAATTTATCCAAAGGATCTTCTTTGCGGTTCATTAAAATGGGCAAGGTCAGCAGGATCAAGAACAATCCTAAAATTCCCACAGCTACAAGTGGACCAAAAGGGCCCATCATATCAATCAATGCAGCGTTTATTGTTTCGAGAAATCCCATAATTTGCTCCTATACCTTAATATTTACAAGCATCTTCATTACGAAAATGTTTG
>DOHJ01000070.1:9513-11471 GCA_003535335.1 Paracoccaceae bacterium
TCGTCATAATAATCGGGCTTGATCAAATTAATCACAATCAAAGCCAGGATGGGAAATGCCGACAAAAACGAGGCAGACATTTTTGCTTCTGATGTGATTGCTTTGACCCTGCGAAACAGTTTGAAACGTGCCCGGATCACCTTTGCAAGCCCGTTCAGGATTTCGGCCAGATTACCGCCAGAAGTTTGTTGAATGCTCACAGCCACAGCCAGAAACCGCATATCGTCCAATTCGATACGATTGGCCATTTCCTTTAGCGCCTCGCCCGCGTCGCGCCCATAGGTGACTTCGTCGACAATGACGCCCATTTCTGTACCCAACGGGTCGGACACTTCGCGTGCAACAATTGCCAAAGCAGAGGTAAACGGATGCCCCACGCGCAAGGACCGCACAATAAGTTCAACCGCATCGGGTAGTTGTTCTTCCAGCAGGGCAAGACGTTTTTTAGCCTTGCCGTTAACCCAGATATAAACAGAGCCAACTCCCATAGCCACAGATATGCCAACACGTACCGGCAGGCCTGTTCCGGTTCCCAAAGTCAAGCCAAGAAAGGCAAACATGCCAAGTGCAATCATCAGCATGATCAACTGGCCCGGAGAGAATGCGATATTTGCCTTTTTGGCCTTGCTCGCCAACAATGAATACAGCGGGATCGAGCTGGATTTCATATGCTGTGCCATCTCTTTGCGCAGCTTTTCCATAACCTCTTCGCGGCTACCGCCCTTTTCCAGCATATCGATCCGGCGCGAAACCTTGCTGTTCAGGCTGATAGATTTGCCGAAAACGGTCAGGTAAATGCCTTCGACAAGCACCAGTACCGCAACAAATATCAGGCCATAAACAATGAATTCAAAATTAATCGTCATATCAGGTCACTCCACAGTAACTGGTTCAAACAGGGATGCCGGCAAATCATAGCCCCACATCCGGAAGCGTTCGGAATAATGCGAGCGCACGCCGGTGGCGGTGAAATGGCCAAGGATTTTATTTTCCGGTGTCAGGCCAACACGTTGAAATTTAAAGACTTCCTGCATGGAAATAACGTCGCCTTCCATGCCGGTGATTTCGGTGATCGAGGTCATGCGGCGTGATCCATCCTGCAGGCGCGAGGCTTGCACAATCAGGTTCACGGCCGATGAAATCTGGCTGCGCGTGGCTTTTAGCGGCATTTCGATACCGGCCATGGCAATCATATTTTCCATCCGCGACACACCATCGCGGGCCGAGTTGGCGTGGATTGTGGTCATGGATCCATCGTGGCCGGTGTTCATGGCTTGCAACATGTCGATAACTTCTTCGCCACGGGTTTCACCAACGATAATCCGGTCCGGGCGCATCCGCAGGGCGTTTTTCAAACAATCGCGCGGGCTAACTTCGCCTTTGCCCTCGACGTTTGGCGGGCGGCTTTCCATCCGGCCAACGTGGGTTTGTTGCAGTTGCAATTCCGCCGTATCCTCGATGGTCAGGATACGTTCGGCATCATCAATGAAAGATGAAAGCGCATTCAAAGTGGTGGTTTTACCGGAACCGGTACCGCCCGAAACGATGATATTCAAACGACAGGCAACGGCGGCCTGAAGGTAGGCGGCCATTTCCTCGGAAAAGGCCCCGAATGACACCAGATCGTCGATGCCCAGTTTGTCTTTTTTAAACTTACGAATGGAAACCAGCGATCCATCAACCGCAATCGGCGGCACCATGGCGTTGAAACGTGATCCATCGGCCAGACGCGCATCGACGTAAGGGTTGGATTCATCAACCCGGCGACCAACCGCAGAAACGATTTTGTCGATGATCCGCATCAGGTGCTTTTCATCTTTAAAAGTAATGTCGCTTAGCTCCAGCTTACCTTCGCGCTCGATAAAAATCTGTTGCGGGCCGTTGATCATAATATCATTGATGGTTTCGTCTTTTAGCAATGGCTCGATCGGGCCAAGGCCGGTGACCTCGTCAAACAG
>DOHJ01000072.1:0-162 GCA_003535335.1 Paracoccaceae bacterium
AAAGAAAAAGCCGCGAAACCTGAAAAAGGTCCGCGGCTTCTTTAATTTCTTTTCCGAAATGGAAATTTACGCGAGCGCGGCCTGAGCCTTTTCAACGATCACTGTAAATGCATCGGGCTCGTTCACGGCCAGATCGGCCAGAACCTTGCGGTCAACCTCGAT
>DOHJ01000072.1:536-4635 GCA_003535335.1 Paracoccaceae bacterium
GCGCACGGCAGCGTTGATGCGTTGAATCCACAAGGCGCGGAAATTACGCTTGCGTGCTTTGCGGTCACGGGTTGCATATTGATTTGCTTTGTCCACAGATTGTGTTGCGGATTTGAACAGATTTTTGCGACGTCCTTTAAAACCTTTGGCGGCTTTAATGACTTTCTTGTGGCGGGCTTGGGTCGTTGGACCTGAAGTAACTCTCATTGCTCAATCCCTCCTAACGTGAATACGGCATCATCGACTTGATGATTTTCGCATCAGGTGCCGACAGCTCGGTTGTGCCGCGCGCATTGCGCAGGAATTTATTGGTGCGTTTGATCATGCCGTGGCGTTTGCCAGCCTGGCCTGCCAAAACACGACCCGAGGCCGTCACCTTGAACCGCTTTTTGCAGCTCGATTTCGTCTTCATCTTAGGCATTTCCGTCTCCTTCATTTGGGCGGTGGTTAAACGCGGGCTCGGCATGCCAGATTAGCCGGTCGCGCAATTAGTCAGTGGGATATAGGTCGCCTGAGCAGGCAAGACAAGGGGAAAATCTTTTCTCTGCGATTATCGCAAATACTTTGCCGCAACATTGACAAACGCCTTAGGAATTTCCTGAAAACTATATCCACTTGGTTTTTGCATAAGCGAAATTGAAATCAGGCCACCGCCAATCATAATCATTATTGCTGCGGTGCGCGGCACCCTGCCATCCACAAGCGCCCCGACTATCGGCGGGATTGCCAAACCTGAAACAATTAGACCTATCACTAAATATAAATCGCTATCCATAACTCACCCTTAAATAATTGCAGCCTTAGGGAGGCCCTGATTTAATCAGTTTCATCTGCTAACAATGCCTGAACTACAGCCGTGTTTTCCAACAATCTGCACAGGCGATCAAATGAAACCAATTAAATAAGGCTTGCCCTAAGGTACATTATTATTGGTCCGAGCTAAAAATCAACCTTTCATCACAGGGCGCAACCCTTAAAATATTGGTTGTTCCCGTCACATTGAACGGCACACCAGCTGTTACGACAATGTAATCTTTCTCTGTAGCGAGCCCCGACGCGCGTGCGGCCCGTGCAGCACTGACCACAGCCATCTTAAAGCGATCAACCGTATCAGAGAAATAACAGTTTACCCCCCAGCTAAGGCACAAACGGCGTGCCGTTCCTGTCAGCGGAGTTAGCGCGATAATCGGCACACTGGGCCGTTCGCGGGCGGTCAACAGAGCCGTGGTGCCCGATTGAGTGAAGCAACAAATCACCTTAATATCAGTGGTTTCGGCAATTTCCCGCGCGGCTGAAACAATGCCATCGGCAACTGTGCTGCGTTTTAGTTTACGAGAAGCCTCGATCACCTCGCGATAGGTCCGATCCTGTTCCACTTCGATTGCCACGTTGTTCATTGTCGTAACAGCCTCGACCGGATAATCGCCCGCAGCAGATTCGGCCGATAGCATAATTGCATCCGCACCTTCGTAAATCGCGGTTGCAGCATCGGACACTTCGGCGCGGGTCGGCACAGGGCTTTCAATCATACTTTCCATCATCTGGGTGGCAACGATCACCGGTTTACCGGCAGCACGCGCGCCACGGATCAAACGTTTCTGGATTGGTGGAACGCATTGAACCGGCAATTCAACACCTAAATCCCCACGCGCCACCATAATCCCGTCCGAGACTGCCAGAATTTCATCATAGGCATCCACAGCAGCCGGTTTTTCGATCTTGGCCATAATTGCGGTGCGGCCTTTAACCAGTTCGCGGGCTTCTTCAACATCTTGCGCACGCTGAACAAACGAGAGCGCCAACCAGTCGACACCCAGCTCGCAGACAAATTCCAGATCTTTCAAATCTTTTTTCGAAAGCGCGGCCAACGGTAGAACCACATCAGGTACATTCACACCCTTGCGGTTGGAAATTTTTCCGCCCACCAAAACGGTACAATTGGCAAAATCCTTGCCGCATTCTTTTACCTGCAGTTTGATCTTGCCATCATCCACCAGCAGGGTGGATCCAACCTTGAGGGCTGCAAAAATTTCTTTATGCGGCAAGCATACCCGATGTTTGTCACCATCAGCTTCATCCAGATCGAACCGGAAATCCTGACCTTCTTTCAGCTTGATCTTTTTATCGCCAAATTTGCCACACCGCAGCTTTGGCCCCTGTAAATCAGCCAAAATTGCAATCGGGCGGTCCAGATCTTTTTCAATCTGGCGAATAATCGCGTGGCGTTCGCGAATTTCGTCATACTCGCCATGGCTCATATTCAGGCGGAACACATCGGCTCCGGCCTCGAATAACGCCCGTATCATTTTATAGTCATCCGACGCCGGTCCCAGAGTGGCGACGATTTTTATATTGCGCAGGCGTTTCATATTGCCTCGTTTCCTTCTTGTTTCATCATTTCATGGCGGGCCGTGAGCTATATGGCCCATAATGAAGTCGGTTTCAACTGGCGCTTTGCCTATTGTCCGATTATGCAGGACATATCTTAATACTATGACAAGCAAATGACATACCATCCCTACCACATATTTGGTGAAAACCGCCCATCCCGCTGGCTGATCACCGCCGATCATGCCGCCAATACAATTCCGCCCGATGTGAATGGCGGCGACCTTGGCCTGCCTGCGGCCGATATGGCCCGCCACATTGCCTTTGATCCGGGATCCGCCGGTTTAACCTGTGCCTTGGCCGAATTGCTGGACGCACCGGCGATCCTGTCCAATTTCTCGCGTTTGGTGATTGACCCGAACCGCGGAGAGGACGATCCGACCCTGCTAATGAAACTTTATGACGGCACCATCATCCCTGCAAACCGGCATGCCGATGCGAAAGAACGCGAGCGGCGCCTGAAGGCCTATTACCGTCCTTATCATACTGCATTGGCAGAACTTTCGGCGCGGCGCAACGATACGCTTTATGTGTCAATCCACAGCTATACACCGCAATTGGCAGGCCGGCCAAAACGCCCGTGGCATGTGGGAATTCTTTACGCCAACGACACCCGCCTGTCGGCCCCGCTGGTTGATCGGCTCCGGCAGGAACCGGACCTGTGTGTCGGTGAAAATGAACCATACGGCGGCCACCTGAGGGGTGATTCCGTTGACAAACATGCCCTTGCCCATAACCGGCCCAATGTTCTGATCGAAATCCGCAACGACCTGATCAAAACGGATGAACAGCAGGTTAATTGGGCAAAACGTCTTGCGCCAATGCTGGAACAGGCGCTTATTAAAAGCAGACTATAAAGGAGGCCTCAAAATGCCACATATCACGGTTGAATACGCAGGCCATCTGGACGAAACCCATTGCATGACCGGTGTTTGCCAAACCCTGTTTGATGCCGCCGTTGCAACCGGTATATTTCCAAACACTGCCGCCATCAGGGTTTGTGCGGTCCCTTTTCCATTTTCCCACAGCGGCGCGAAAATACAAAGCTTTGCCCATGTCACCATTAATTTATTCGCCGGCCGCAGTGAAACAACCAAAGCCGAACTGACCCGCAGCATTTTAGCCGCACTAGAGCAGGTCTTGCCCGACGTCGGCAGCCTTGCGGTGGACATCAAAGACATCGACGCCGCAAGTTATGCATACCGCAGCCTTTAGGAGACACGCCAATGGACAACCAAACCAAAACCGAACTGCAAGCCGCTGCATTTCGCGCCCTGTTAAAACATCTGGACGGGCGCAAGGACGTGCAAAATATCGACATGATGATCCTGACCGGCATGTGCCGCAACTGTTTGTCGCGCTGGTATGAAGAGGCCGCAACTGAACGCGGTATCGAGATCAGCAAAGATCAGGCCCGCGAGGAAATTTATGGCGAGCCATATTCCGAGTGGAAACAGAAATACCAGCTGGATGCAACCGACGAACAACAGGCCGCATTCAAGATGGCATTTGCTGAAAATGTCGGGGGAAATTAAGGGCGCACCGATTTGTGCATCACTCGAAGAGAGCACAGAAAAACAAAAGGCGACTGTCAAATACAGCCGCCTTTATTAATTCCGGTATGAAATCGTAGTTTAGCAAACGCCGCCTTTGCCTACTTTTTTGCAAAACGCGGTATGACCACCACCGGCCAGCAGTTTAGCCTGCGCAA
>DOHJ01000035.1 GCA_003535335.1 Paracoccaceae bacterium
AGCTCGCCGGTGTTGAGCAAAATCGAATAGGCCACCATGGTTATTGCGGTGTTGATTTGTTTTAGGGCCCGCAGGGTTTCCTGATGGATGTTGCTGGTTTCGATGCTGTCGCTGGTGCCTTTGTGCAGCCGTTCCAGATGGCGGATTTGCAGCTCTTGTTCTACATCGCGCACCCGTTCTTTTTCCTCGACCAGCTGGCGGGCCGCATCCACGCTGCTGGTCATCAGCACATTCAGCGACAGTTGCAGATTTGATAAAACCCGGTCATGAAAGTCACAAAGCTCACGCCAACCCTCGGGGGAAAATTTCATGCCTTTGGTGTTTATTTTTTTGGCTATTTGCAGCAGGTTTTTTGAAATAATATCGCCAGCCGATTCAAAATTAATCGCGGTCGAGGACAGCTCCATGCTTTGACTGGCCGCTGTTTCCGACAATTTATTTTCATGTAGCTTTGCCAGATAAAGTTTGTTTTCGAAATGCATCGAGTTGACGTTACGCTCGTTGTTCAAGACCGCTTCGGCCACGGCATCGTCCCAGTTTTGATAAAGATCCATCATTGGCGACAGCATTGCTTCGACGGTTTCACCGATATGTAACACCTCGCGATTGGCACAATTCAAGGCGCGCGCAGGATTGCTTAGGGCGCTTTTATCCAGCGCGCTGATGCGCTCGGGTGTGGCGGATTGGCTGGTCGCAGGATCAACCAGTATTTTGCTTAAGAATCCAACCAAAGGTTTGATCAGGAAAAGACCAACGATGACGATAACCAGATTAAAGGCCAGATGCAGGTTGATCGTTTGGCGCGCGGCGGTTTCGCCCAGATATTCCACAGGAATGGATGAATTTGCCAGCAATAACAATGCAATAGCTGCACCTCCACCGCGCAATATTAAATTTCCGATCACGATAATACGGGCCGGTGCCTTGGCCCCCAAGGTCAAGGTGAACGGAATGAACGAGCCACCCAGATTAACACCTAACACTATGGCCATTGCTGCGTTGGCCGGCAAAATTCCTTGGGCGGTAAAGGTGACAAACATCAACACGGCCGCAACGCTTGAATGTATGGCCCAAGCCAGCAAAGCCCCGACAATAAAGGCCGAAAATACATCCTTGGCCAGATAGCCGGCCAAGGGCGCAATCGCGGCACTATCGCGGATCGGGTCTGTGGCAAGACGGATCATATCAAGCGAAACCAGAACCAGCGCAAGGCCGATTAAAATGCGGCCAGATTGGCGGATTTTGGGCTGCTGGCCTTTTAAGAACATCGCCACCCCGATGAGCAACAATAGCGGCACCAGCCACGCGGCCCGCACCAGCAGGATTTGCGTTACAATTGCCGAGCCCAGATCAGCACCCAGAAAAATTGCCAGCCCGACCCCGACGGTTAGCGTGCCTTTGCTGGCAAAATTGGTTACCAGCAGTGCAACCGCGGTTGAGCTTTGCAGCACAATTGCCGCAATCACGCCAGTGCCTGCCGCCAGTGGCGGGTTGCCCGAACTGCGGCGCAACCACGTGCGCAATTCATTTTTAAAGGCCCGTTGCACGCCTGTGCGAATGATTCTGACCGACCACAACAACAGGGCGGCTGCACCTGCAAGATTTAGTATAAATGCGAGCAATTCTGCGCCTTTCTTCTTTTAAACTGTAGATTAATAAGCTCGAAAAAACCGGTTTGCAAGCAATTGAGCCGGGCGTGTGCGCGTGCCGCCCTGTGGACGTTACACTGTGCAACAGGTTTGCCCAGATTGCGCCGGGTATTGTTGCGGGTTATGTTTTGCGCGATTTTGCCCAGGATATCGGCAAGGTTGCCAGATATAATAAATCCACCAAAGCCAGCATATGCCATGGAAAAACCGTGAGTATAAGCAAGCATAAAACCACCCCTAAAAATAGCCAGAACTGGTAACGCGGCTCGATGGTGATGTGTTTTACTGAAATTGTCGGGATGCGGCTGACGGCAAGCGCGCCTGCACCGATGATATAGATGGCGATCAAGACCGGATAATTTGCAATGCCATTCCAGCCGGCCATGAACAAAAAAGCCGGCAGAAACCCGAGGCAGGCCAGTGCAGGGGCCGGAACCCCGACAAAAAACCGGCTGTCTTTCGGGCTGTCGTCATCTTCCAGCAATGCCACATTAAAACGGGCCAGCCGCATCATGCAGGAGATGGTGAAAATAATCAGCGCCAGCCAACCCAGATTGGCAAATTCGGTGCCGGCAAAAAACATCAGGTAAAGCACGATGGTCGGAGCGATGCCGAAATTGAAAAAATCGGCCAGTGTATCCAGCTCGGCGCCGAACTGGCTGGCTGAATTCAGCATACGGGCCAATTTCCCGTCCAGCCCGTCTAAAATTGCAGCCAGCATCAACAAGCCCAGAGCGTTGCCGAAATTGCCGGTAAAGCCTTCGCGAACGGCCGTTAAGCCGGCGCAAAGCGCGAAAATTGTGACAAAATTCGGAATAAACCGACGAAATGGAACGTTTTTGGCATTTGGTACGTTCAAATTCGTTTCCCTTTCCAGTTCGGTGTTGGATCGGCCAGATCGGCCAGCACGGTTTCGCCTGCCGTTGCATTTTGACCCAGCACCACCTTTGGTTCAACCCCGACGGGTAAAAACACATCCAGACGACTGCCAAACCGGATCAGGCCAAACCGTTCGCCCGCGTTAATCTGTGCACCCACAGCCGTAAAGCAAACAATGCGGCGCGCCACAAGGCCGGCGATCTGGATCACCCCAATCGACACCCCGTTTTTATTGGTGATTGTCAGGGCGTTACGCTCGTTATGTTCGCTGGCTTTATCTAAGGAAGCGTTAACAAATTTGCCTTTGTGGTAATTTATGCTGGTAAATTCCCCCGCCATCGGTGCGCGGTTTACGTGGCAGTTGAACACGTTCATAAATACCGAAACCCGCACCCGTTCCTGTGGTCCCAAGCCCATTTCAACCGGCGGAATCGCACGGGTAATCAGGCTGACCACCCCGTCTGCCGGTGACAGGATCAGGCCTTCTGCTTGCGGTACACTGCGCACAGGGTTGCGGAAAAAGTAGTAACACCAGATGGTTAGAACCAGACCGATCCAAAACAGCGGCGACCAGATAAAACCAAGCAAAACCGATATTCCGGCAAAGATTGCAACAAATTTTAGCCCCTCGGGGTGCATTGGAACAGCGACGATTTTTAGTGGATTTGACATTTTAGCCCGTATTTTTAAGATGAATTTCATGCAGTATTCCTGCTGGTAATCCAATCCACGGGATTCGGCAATCTAAACGAAGCGGTCAAAATTTCTTGTCAGGCCGATTTTTTACTGCTAGCTGGCACTTATGAAAAAGAACACCGCCATTTGTTGCAACTGCAAAACCAGCTAACATTCGTTTGCGCGGGCAGCTCTTTTCGTTTTCCAAATAAACCCGAACTTGATATGCCCGCAGGGGTTTTCCCACCCGATGAGGATATTTAGGCCATGATTAAGCTACACAACACCAAGACCCGCCAAAAAGAGCCATTCAGCCCGATTGATGCACAAAACGTGCGGATGTATGTCTGTGGTCCCACGGTTTATGATCGTGCCCATATCGGCAATGCGCGCCCTGTAGTGGTGTTTGATGTGCTTAACCGGTTGCTGCGGCATGTTTATGGTAAGGATCATGTGACTTACGTGCGAAATTTCACCGATATCGACGATAAAATCATTGTGCGCGCCAAAGAAAGCAACCGGCCGATTGCGCAGATCACCGGCGAAACCACCCGGTGGTTTTTGGATGATATGGCCGCATTGGGCGCGATTGAGCCGGACCGGATGCCACGCGCAACGGAATTTATCGACCAGATGCTGGAGATGATTGGTCAGCTGATTGAGCGGGGCCATGCTTATGCGGCCGAAGGTCATGTGCTGTTTGCGGTTGAAAGTTATGAAAACTACGGCGCGCTGTCGGGGCGTTCGGTCAAAGACATGATCGCCGGCGCACGGGTCGAGGTCGCGCCTTACAAACGCAACCCGATGGATTTTGTTTTGTGGAAACCTTCCAGCGATGATCAGCCGGGCTGGGATAGCCCGTGGGGCAGGGGGCGGCCGGGCTGGCATATTGAATGCTCGGCCATGGCGTATGATTTGCTGGGCGAAAATTTTGACATTCACGGCGGCGGCAATGATTTGATGTTCCCGCACCATGAAAACGAGATTGCGCAATCGTGCTGTGCCCACCCGCAGGGCGGCTTTGCCAATTACTGGCTGCATAATGAAATGTTGCAGGTCGAAGGCAAAAAAATGTCGAAATCCTTGGGTAATTTTTTCACCGTGCGCGATTTACTGGATCAAGGCGTGCCGGGCGAGGTGATCCGGTTTGTATTTTTGTCAACGCATTACCGCAAGCCGATGGACTGGACCGAGAAAAAACGTGGCGAGGCCGAAGCCGTTTTGCGCAAATGGCGCAGCCTGACGGATGGGGTTGCCCCGACCGAGGTTTCTGTGCCTGTGCTTTCTGCGCTGAAAGATGATATCAACACCGCCGGCGCCATTGCCGAACTGCATAAATTGGCCGCATCCGGTGATGGCGGGGCATTAAAAGCCTCGGCCGGGTTGCTGGGGTTGTTGGGCCGTGAGATGGGCGATTGGCTCGCAGAAATACCGGAAGATACGCTTGCGGATTTGGCGCAAAACCTATCCGAAATTCGAAGAAAAGCCATGCAAACCAAAGATTTTTCCGAACTGGACCGGATGAAAACGTTGTTGCAGCAGGCCGGGGTGCAAATCCAGATGACGAAAAGCGCCATTCATTTGACGCCGTCCAACGGCTTTGATCCAGCCAAACTGGCCGATATTAAATAGCGCTTCGTGGCTCAGGCATCGGCCAGATGTAGCGACGTTATGTGGTGGAGGCAGGGTTTGTTAATCCAGACTCTGGATTTCCACCACGACTTTGCCGGTTGATTTGCGGGTCTTTAGCAGATCCAGCGCCTCATTTGCCCGATCAAGCGGTAAAATATGGCTGATATGCGGGTGCAATTGGCCGGTCTTGTACCAGCCCAGCAAGGTTTTCAGGCTGTCTTGCAGGATTTTAGGCGCAAATTTCAAATATCCGCCCCAATAATAGCCGATCACGCTGATGTTTTTCACCAGCAGAATGTTGGCCGCAATTTTCGGCACCTCGCCCGAGGCAAAGCCCAGCGGAATAATCCGGGCCTCGGGGTTGCAGGCCCGCAAAGCCGCCTTGAACAAATCCCCGCCAACCGGATCATAAACCACATCCGCCCCGCCCAGCGATTTAACCAGCTTGCGCAAATCATCCGTGTCACTGTCAATCAGATGATCCGCGCCCGCCTTGGCTGCTATCGCCAGCTTGTCTGCTCCACGCGCGCAGGCAATCACAGTCGCCCCCATGCGTTTACCAATTTCAACCGCAGTCAATCCGATGCCACCAGAGGCCCCCAAAACCAGCAGGGTTTCACCGGCTTGCAATTTGGCCCGATGCGCCAGCGCCAGATGCGATGTGCCATAAGCCACCAAAAACCCGGCCCCCGTCGTTATCGACATGTTGTCAGGTAAAATATGGCAATGGGCCGCAGGAAAACAGCCCCGTTGCGCCAAACCGCCATGGCCGTGATAGACGGCAACCCGGTCACCAAGCTTGAAACCGGTTGTGCCGTCACCCAATGCGTCAACAATACCTGCCGGCTCCATTCCCGGCGTAAAAGGTAGGGCGGGGCGTTCTTGATAGGTGCCGTCAATCATTAACAGATCACCAAAATTTAAACCACACGCGCCGATTCGCAGACGGATTTCACCGGCTTTCGGGGTGGGGGACGGACCTGTCGCCAAAACCGGGCGCGCGCCAATAGTTTCAATTTGAAGCTTTTGCATGAATGTTTCCCGTATTCCTTTTCTACAGATATCCTTAACCTGCAGTAGATATCAAG
>DOHJ01000200.1:0-653 GCA_003535335.1 Paracoccaceae bacterium
TTTGTCACAACGTGTTTGCGGTCTGCAAAGCCTGTTACCCTTTGTATGCGCTGCGAATCAAATCCGTTGTCTTCCAGTAAATGGCGCATTTTATCAGCCCGGGCGTGTGAAAGATTCCAGACCGGATTGTCGACCAAAACGATTGCGTGTGAACGAATATGCCCATTTAAAGCCAACTCATTTTGCACAATCCCAAATACTTCTGACAGCATTTTTGTGATCTCTAGCAGAATTGGATTTGGCTTTGCGCTTTGTGCCTCAAATAACGGATCATCAACTAAATCAAAGATCTCAACAATCAAACCTTCATCGGTTAGCCGTGTCGTGATATGCTTCATGGCATTATCCATCACCAGGCTTTCACCACCGCCACCCGAAAACATCGTTTCTACCTCGGATAATGCGTCATTATCGGCGTTTGTTTCTTTGCCGTCACCATCTCCGGAGAACGGAAGCGTTACGGCCTCACCTGTACCATTTTGTGTTAGCGTTTCTTGACTGAAAATACTATCACCGCCAAAGGCCCCATCCCCACCACCAGAGACTCTGGCCATCGGTATTGTCGGACTAAAATAGTCCGCAAGCCCTTTGCGTTGACTTTCAGTTGTCGCGTTCAACAGCCACATCAGCATAAAAAAGGCCATCATGGCCGT
>DOHJ01000200.1:996-1392 GCA_003535335.1 Paracoccaceae bacterium
ACAAAGTCAGCATAAGCAACTTTCCAAGCACCACCATGATGCCCGCCGCCAGCTATAACTTTTTTACGCTTGATGATAATGACTGGCGCGTTTTGTTGCGCACTCATTCCACCACCTCGTTTATTCACCCAAGATCAGTGATAACAGGCAAACGTAAAGCAGCCCTTAACCTTTCAAATTGTCTGGATATTAAGTCTATTTCTGCTTCACGCACTAAACCCTGATGCAATTAACGTAATTCCCGGTCAGCATCGTGGAGCGTGCGTTCCAATGTTTTATAAAGCTGGAAACGTAAAATGGCATGAAACATTACCTGAAGCAATAAGGTGTATTCTATTGGCTTATGAAATGCGTGAAACCGACATGCAATGTCGCTTTTGGGTTTTATATCCCTGT
>DOHJ01000200.1:1727-6907 GCA_003535335.1 Paracoccaceae bacterium
ATCCCTGTTTCGTGCATTTGACATGGAAGCAAAAGGTTGGAAGTTGATTGATCCGGGTTCGGCTGCCGGTCTTGATGGCTCTATTGCCAAAGCCAACGAGCGTGGTGAAAACTGGTTTGGTTACTACTGGTCACCAACCTCAATCATTGGTAAATACGACATGCAGCCTGTGCCATTCGGTGTTGACTATGCCGGAGATGACAACTGGAATAACTGTGTTGCTGTGGCGGATTGTGATGATCCTAAACCAACGGCCTGGATCCAGTCTCAGGTTTTCACAATTGTCACCGACGAGTTCATGAAAAACGGCGGTGAAATCAACGATTATCTAGCCAAGCGCGTTTACACGGCCGAAGCAATGGGCTCGATGCTGGTATTTATGGCAGACGAGCAGGCAGATGGTGGCGATGCAGCCGTTGAATTCCTGCTAAACCACGAAGATCTGTGGAAAACATGGGTTTCAGAAGAGGTAGCGGCCAAGATTAAAGGCGCTCTTTAAATCTGGTTAACTATTTTTAGGCCCGTCTGCGATTGCAGGCGGGCCTGATTTATTACAAACTAACGGGGGAAATAAAATGGCGTTGAAAGACATGCTGCCAGAGGTTCTAGCCGAATTTCCAAAACTGGGCCGCACAGATTTGCGGGATTTCAAAAAAGGGATTGATGAAACTTTCAGGGGGTTTTCGCGTGAATATGGCGAATTAATTGAAAACTTCTTTTATCCCCTCAAGGTATTTTTAGTCTGGTTCGAAAAACTTCTTCTTGCAACGCCATGGCCGCTGATGCTGATCATTGTTGCGGTTCTGGTGTGGCTGGGCGCGCGCAGTTGGGTGCTGACAATCGGAACCACGCTTTCCTTGCTATTGATTGGTTATCTGGGGATGTGGGATGATACCATGCGCACGCTGGCGCTGGTTTCGGTTTCGACATTTGTCTGTATCCTGGTCGGCATTCCCGTTGGGATTCTGATGTCAAAATCTGACAGGTTGCAGTCCATAATCACCCCAATTCTGGATATTATGCAAACCATTCCGGCCTTTGTTTATCTGATCCCTGTTTTGCTGCTGCTGGGCATAGGCAAGGTTCCGGGCCTGATTGCGGTTTGTATTTACGCAATTCCGCCCGTTGTTCGCCTGACAAACCTTGGTATTCGTCTGGTTGACAAAGACGTGCTGGAGGCCGCCGACGCGTTTGGCGCATCACCCAGTCAGAAAATGTTCAAAGTGCAGTTGCCGCTGGCCCTGGCAAACCTGTTTGCCGGTGTGAACCAAACCATCATGATGGCGCTGGCCATGGTTGTGGTTGCGTCGATGATTGGCGCGCCGGGTTTAGGGACACAAGTTTTAAAAGCTGTGCAAAATCAATATCTGGCACTGGGCCTGATGAATGGTCTGGCTATTGTTGCCATTGCGATTGTGTTTGATCGGGTCTCGCAAAAATTTGGCCAGCGACTGCAAAAGCATTCGGAGGTTGTCCATGGATGATCATAGCATCGAGGTAAAAGGCCTCTATAAAATCTTTGGCCCAAACGGCGGAAATTATATCCAAGCTGTAAAAGATGGCATGTCCAAAGACGAATTAAACGCAGAGCATAACCATGTTCTGGGCTTAAAGAACATTAACATTCACATGCCTTCCGCTAAAATTCAGGTGATTATGGGGCTGTCCGGATCGGGTAAATCCACCATGATTCGCCATATAAACCGGCTGATTGAACCTACCGTTGGCGAGGTGATTTTTCAGGGCGAGGATGTTTGTCAAATGTCCAAGGCTGATTTGCAGGAATTTCGCCGCCACAAAACAGCAATGGTGTTTCAAAAATTTGCCCTGCTGCCGCATCGCACTGTGATTGACAACACGCTGTTTGGGATCGAACTGCAAGGCGTTGCCCGCAAGGAATGTAAAGATCGGGCAATGCATTGGTTAAAACGTGTGGGGCTGGAAGGCTTCGAGGATAATTACCCAAACCAGTTATCTGGTGGCATGCAGCAACGTGTTGGTTTGGCCCGCGCGCTAAACAATGACGCCGATATTTTACTGATGGACGAAGCATTTTCAGCGCTGGATCCGCTGATCCGTATGGATATGCAGTCCATTTTGCTGGAACTACAAGAAGAGCTGCATAAAACGATCGTCTTTATCACCCACGATCTGGACGAAGCCCTGCGCCTTGGCGATAGAATTGCCATTTTGCGCGATGGCGAGGTTATCCAGCAAGGCACTGGACAAGAAATCGTCTTAAATCCGGCTGATGCCTATATTGCGGATTTCGTTAAAGAAGTGAACCGCGGTCGGGTGATCAAGGTCGATACTGTAATGTCCAGCGGTGCTGGTAAATCGGCCGTTTCTGCCCCTAGCGGAAGCAATCTTGAAGATGTTGCCAAACTGCTGAGCGATAATAGCAAAAATTCAGCAAATATTGTGGATGATCGTGGGGCGACTATTGGTGAAATCACCATGAAGGCAGTAATTGATGCAATGGTGACACCAGCAAAGCATTAAAGTTAGGCAAAGCGTGAAAAAAGCTGCAACTTTCCCAGCTAAAGTTTGACAAAGCCCACCACATCGTTTTATGAAGCACACATATTCACATTTCAGAATGTAAAGAGGGTAAAACCATGTCTACCACATTAAACAAACCTGCTGAAACCTATTCGCCATTGTACTTTTTGGCATCGCTCGGGGCCGGCGGGCTTGCTGCCAGTTTTTATATGTATTTGCTCTTTTGGATACCGCGTCCTGGACAACCGGTTACAGTATTTGAAAATATTGCAGCTGCATTTGAAAATGGCAGCGTATTGATGCAAGCTATGATCGCCTTTTCGGTGACGGCCATTGCCATATTGGCGTATCTGAATATCAGCTATCTGATCTGGAATCTAAAGGCCTACTCGGCTTTCAAAAAAACCGAAAATTACAAAGCTCTGCTAAAATCAAATGCCGAGACAACCCTGATGGCGATGCCTCTTGCCATTGCAATGAGCATCAATGTTGGCTTTCTGGTCGGAATGGTTTTTGTTCCGGGTTTATGGAGCGTGGTTGAATACCTGTTCCCGCTGGCAATGATTGGGTTTGCCTTGACCGGATGGCTGGCTCTTCGGATTATCGGCAGGTTTCTTGGCCGCGTCCTGTCACAAGGCGGTAATTTTGATATGGCCGGCAATAATTCATTTGCCCAACTGTTACCCGCCTTTGCATTTTCAATGATTGGTGTCGGTTTTGCGGCTCCTGCGGCGATGAGCACGAACGCTGTTGCAGCAGGCATAAGTTTAATCGGTTCAAGCTTCTTTGGTGTTGCAGCAGTTATTTATGTTGTCGTTGCGGGGGTTATTGCATTTAATTCAATGCTAAAACACGGAACCGCCAAAGAAAGCAGCCCTACAATTCTGGTGCTGGTTCCGGTCATGACCGTGCTGGCTATTTTGTTTATGCGCCAAAATTACGGCCTGCAGGCAACTTTTGGCGATCAGCAGGCCAGCACAGGTAATCTTGTACTGATGGCGCGGCTTATGGCAGTTCAGGGTGTATTTTTACTGCTTGGTTTGGCACTGATGAAACATCACGGATATTTTAAGGACTTTGTATTTGGCAGCCAAACCTCGCCGGGATCCTATGCGCTGGTTTGCCCCGGAGTTGCGCTATCGGTAATGCTGCACTTCTTTGTCAATAAGGGTCTGGTAGGGGCAGGAATTATCGATAAATATTCCTTGGCGTTCTGGATGATTTCGGCAATTGCAGCCGGTTTGCAATTTGCAATGGTTGCCTTGGTCTTGCGCTTGAATAAACAACATTTTAGCAAACCGGCCAAGGGTGCAACTATAGCAGCAGAATAAAAAAACCTAAAAGGTATTTGTATAGCGGGCGGTCATATTGGCTGCCCGCTCTTGCATTTGGGGCCGATCCAAAGCAAAGTTACCTGTACCAAACAGGAGCCAGAAAATGTCAGCAGAAAATGATCGCCACGCAATGAAAATGGCCAAAAAAAAAGTAGCGCGCGATAAGATAATGGCCACCAAGACCGATAAAAAGGGCCTGATCATCGTGCACACAGGCAAAGGCAAAGGCAAATCATCGGCTGCATTCGGGATGATTTTTCGTTGTATTGCCCATGATATGCAATGCGCGGTTGTGCAGTTTATAAAAGGCGGAATGTCCTCGGGTGAACGTGAACTTATTGAGGGAAAATTCACCGATATTTGTCAATTTTACGCAATGGGTGAAGGCTTTACATGGGAAACCCAAGACAAATCACGCGATATTGAAATGGCCGCTGCCGCATGGGAAAAAGCCAAGGAACTGATCCGTAATCCTGAAAATAAAATGGTGTTGCTGGATGAAATTAATATTGCCCTGCGTTATGATTATATCTCTCTAAAAGATGTGGTTGATTTTCTGACCACCGAAAAACCCGAAATGACCCATGTGGTTTTGACCGGACGAAATGCCAAAGATGATTTGATCGAGATTGCCGATCTGGTGACAGAAATGGAATTGGTCAAGCATCCGTTTCGCGCTGGAATTAAAGCCCAAGTTGGTGTCGAATTCTAGGGCGCAGGTCTATAAGTTCCATAGGTCGGCCAATTCCGCTGCGTCACAATTGTTCAAAATCCACCTTAGTTATGTATTTTTATTGCTTAACAGCATTACTATGCAGATGCCAAGTATGATAAAAAGGACCCGGATATGACCGCCACCTGCATAATGCCCGATCTGCTCCAGCTTACAAAATCCACTCTGGCCACGGTCAGCAGTATTCTGGATCAGGCTACGCAAAACTTGCGTGCCGATGTTGTTGAAAATGGGCGCATTTGCACGGTTGCGCTTGAAACCCATCAAGACACGGCGCACGCGCTGTCATGGCTTGCAACATATTCCCAAGCCTTGCAGCAGATGCAAAACTGGGCAGAGCGCTTAAACGATGATGGTAAATTCGGCGAGATCGAGCAGCTGATTTTGCAAATTGCATTTGGCGAATATCTGGCCCAAATCGCAGGTGGCATTCCAATGTCGCAAGGCGAAATTGCAAGACTGCAGGATTTTGACCTGAGCCTGCCCGAGACAGCAGAAATCACCGCGCTGCTTGCAGATGGCAACACAACACCGGCGCGCAGCCGTCTGGTGGAATTGATGCAGGATAATATCGGTCACGCAACATTTGGTGCAACCGGACTTGATGAAGA
>DOHJ01000200.1:7292-7924 GCA_003535335.1 Paracoccaceae bacterium
GAATGGCATCTGAAAGATGAATTAATTCCGATGCAAATCATCGAGGAAATGGCCGAACTGGGTGTTTTTGGCCTGACTATCCCCGAAGAATACGGTGGCTTTGGCATGTCCAAGGCCTCGATGTGTGTGGTCAGCGAAGAGCTGTCGCGCGGCTATATCGGGGTTGGATCGCTGGGCACCCGTTCGGAAATTGCCGCCGAACTTATTTTATGTGGCGGGACCGAGGAACAAAAACAGCATTGGCTGCCAAAAATCGCCAGTGCCGAAATTCTGCCAACCGCAGTATTTACCGAACCAAACACCGGTTCCGATCTGGGATCGCTTAAAACGCGCGCTGTCAAAGATGGTGATGATTACAACATTACCGGCAACAAAACCTGGATCACCCACGCCGCACGAACACATGTTATGACGCTACTGGCCCGAACCGATCCGGGCACAGACAACTACAAAGGCTTGTCGATGTTTCTGGCCGAAAAAATGCCCGGAACGGTAGATAACCCGTTTCCCACAGATGGCATGACCGGCGGCGAAATAGAGGTGCTGGGGTATCGCGGTATGAAAGAATACGAGCTGGGCTTTGACGGCTTCAAAGTCAAAGCTGAAAACCTGCTGGGCGGGGTTGAGGGTCA
>DOHJ01000200.1:8301-9451 GCA_003535335.1 Paracoccaceae bacterium
GCGATTGGCGTGGCGCAAAATGCGCTGGAGGTCGGGATGGCCTATGCCAAGGATCGCAAACAATTTGGCAAAGCCCTGATCAAATTTCCCCGCGTGTCCGGCAAGCTGGCGATGATGGCGGTTGAAATTATGATCGCCCGCCAGATGGCCTATTTTGCGGCATGGGAAAAAGACCATGACCAGCGCTGTGACCTTGAGGCCGGAATGGCCAAGCTGCTGGGCGCACGTGTTGCATGGGCTGCGGCCGATAACGCGTTGCAAATTCACGGCGGCAACGGTTTTGCGCTGGAATATGAAATCAGTCGTATTTTATGCGATGCACGTATTTTATCAATCTTTGAAGGGGCGGCTGAAATCCAGGCTCAAGTCATTGCACGCCGGATTTTAGCTTAGAAACTGTATAAACAATCCGCCCAGATGGCTAAATTCATGCCCGACGGTATAAATGCCTTGGATGAAATGTCGAATCGGTTGGCCAATACCTGTAAGCCATTGGAAAATGCGGTGCTAATGCCCTGAAAATACGCAATCATACTTGTGAAATCGGCCACTCTGGCCTATTGCAAAACAGATGCAAGCAAGCAATGGGAGGCCATTATGAAAAAGCCTAAATTTGACAAATCAAATCTGCCTAGCCGTCATGTGACCGAAGGACCGGAGCGCGCGCCGCATCGGTCCTATTTGTATGCCATGGGTCTAACTCAGGAAGAGGCGCATCAGCCGCTGGTCGGTGTTGCGACCTGCTGGAATGAAGCTGCTCCTTGCAATATTGCACTAAACCGTCAGGCCCAATCGGCCAAGGCTGGGGTTAAGCAGGCCTTTGGCACACCACGCGAATTCACCACTATTACCGTGACTGACGGTATTGCTATGGGCCATGAGGGCATGCGCAGTTCCCTAGCCAGCCGTGACGCCATTGCCGACACGGTCGAGCTGACCATGCGGGGCCATTGTTATGATGCTCTGGTTGGTTTGGCGGGTTGCGATAAATCGTTGCCGGGTATGATGATGGCGATGATCCGCCTGAATGTGCCCTCGGTATTTATGTATGGCGGATCGATTTTACCGGGTCAGATTGAAGGCCATGAGGTCACCGTTCAGGATGTGTTCGAAGCCGTTGGAAAACATCAGGCCGGCAATTTTTCTGATG
>DOHJ01000006.1 GCA_003535335.1 Paracoccaceae bacterium
GAGTTCAGGGACCGGAACGTAAACGTGACAAGATCAGCCTTTTACGGTTTTCGAAGCGCGCCGGTGCCTTGCAACACGCCGTGTTCCAGCGCGTAGCGGGTTAGGCCTGCGGTGGTGGAAATGCCCAGTTTGCGTTTGATGTTTTTACGATGGGTTTCAACCGTGCGCACAGAGATATCCAGCACAGCCGCCACCTGTTTGTTGGAATTGCCCCGCGCCAGTTGCAGCAATATGGTTTGCTCGCGATTGGTCAGCACTTCGTGGCCGTCAATGCTTTTGGGGATCAAGGCCGTACTGGCACCGGTGCATAAATATTGCTGCCCCGCCATCACCGCATCAATCGCGGTTTTGATTTCCTCGGTCGGAACGTCCTTTAGGATATACCCCTTTGCCCCGTGACTTAGCGCTGTCTGGATATATTCGGTGCTGTCATGCATCGAAAGTATCAACACCCGGCTGCAGGGGCGTTTTTCCAGCAGGATTTCGATAACGGTTAGCCCGTTCATTGCCGGCATGTTCAGATCCAGCAAAATAACGTCGGGGCATAACGCATCGACCTGATCAATAATGGCCTGACCGTTGTTCAGGGTGCCGACAACAGAAATGTCGTCATAGGTTTCTAAAATAGCCTCGATGCCCTCGGTCACCATCGGATGATCATCCACAATCACAACACGGGTTGGCTTAGTCATTGGTTTTTCCTTCGGGTGACAAAATATGGCTTAGCGGAACGGTGGCTTTGATAACTGTACCATTGCCAGAACTGCTGCGGACCCGCAATTTGCCGTTCAGCTGTTCAATGCGTTCTTGCATATTGCGCAGGCCCAGACCACCCTGAGTCTGGATGGTTTCCATTTCGTCCAATCCCGTGCCATTATCAGCAATTTCCAGTGTGCCGCCGCTTTTGTGGCCAAAAAGCTTGATTTTAACCTCGGTTGCGCCAGCGTGACGCTCGATATTGGTCAGGGCTTCTTGGGCAATGCGGTACAGAGCGGTTTTTGCTTCATCATCCAGCCGGTTGTGAAATACAACCGTTTCCAGACTGGTTTTTATTCCGGTGCGATTGCTAAATTCACTGCTCAAGGATTGCAATGCCGCACCAAGCCCCAGATCATCCAGCAAACCGGGGCGTAAATCATGGCTGATACGGCGCACTTCCTGAATGGCGCTATTCAGGCTGTTAATGCCGTTGCCCAGATCGCCAACCGCACGATCGTCACCGCTTTGCAGCCGTTTGCGGGCCAGCTCGAATTTATAACGCACCGCGACCAAAATCTGACTGATGCTGTCGTGTAATTCACGCGCAACACGGCCGCGCTCTTCTTCTTGGGTGTCAATAATGCGCTGGCTCAGGTCTTTTAGTTTGGTGTCGGCCAGACGGCGTTCACGTAAATTCAGCAAAATCCCGGATAAAAACACCATCAGCAAAACCCCAAGGGTAATGGCACCGATGTATAAAAAAGTACGTCGCACCCGTGCGTTGACAACCGTTTTTTGCGTGGCAACTGTGGCCAGCACATCGTCAATAAATACGCCGGTGCCAATCACCCACTGCCAATCCTGCAAGCCCATCACATAAGAAACCATGCGCTCAACCTTGCCGGTTGACGGTTTAGGCCAGTCATAGATCAAATAGCCGCCGCCCTGTTTGGCGATTTCAATCATCCGGTCCACCACTTTTTGGCCATCAGGGCCAGTTGTTCCGGCCCAGTTGCGACCGATCCTGTCGGTTTGGCGCGGGCTGACCAGATTTGTACCGGCATAATCGTAAACAAAGAAATAACCGTCCTGACCGTATAACATGGCCGAAAGCGTCTGGCTTGCCCTCAGCTTTGCTGCGGCATCATCGGGCAGGGCGCGGCCATAAGTGTTAATAATTGCGGTGCGCGCCAATGACAGGTAATTTTTTAGCTCGGCCTGTTTTGCCGAGATCAGCTCGCCTTGCAACAAGGCAATTTCGCGGCTGGCCGTCTGGCGGGCCTGAGTCGTGACCAAAAAGGCAATAGCAGCCGTTGCCAGCAATAACGGCAGGCTGGCCAGCAGAAATACCTTTTGGCCGTAACTTAGCCCGTGCTTGTCTTTTATGCGCTTGTTTGGCTGTTTAATTCGCAAAATTTACCTGCACCCCTTTGTCGAATCGCAGAATACAAAAACCGGATCGGGGCATCAATCGCTGCTATTTGTCTGAAATAGTCATAAAAATGTAACGTTTCGGCGCGATATTGCCGGTTTCTACGCAATATTTGGTATTCCCTCATTTTGCCGGTGCCGCTAGGTTGACAGCACATGAAATGATCTGCCCGAAAAATCGGGCGGGTAAATCATCTGAACTCTTTGGGAGGAGTATTTAATGGATCGTCGCTCATTTTTGAGAAACACTGCGCTTGGTGGCTCGGCCGCGGCTGCAACATCTTTGGCCGCTCCGGCATATGCCGCTGGCAAGGTTAAACTGACAATGGTTACATCATGGGGCCGTGGCCTTGCCGGTGTGTTTGATGCCGCACAGCACGCAGCGGATTCAATCAACGCCATGTCTGACGGCAGCCTGACGGTTGACATCAAAGCCGCAGGCGAGCTGGTTGGCGCGTTTGAAGTATTTGACGCTGTGACAGCAGGGCAAGCTGACATGTATCACGCCGCTGATTACTATTTCACCGGCCAAAACCCGGGTTACCAGTATTTCACTGCCGCACCTTTCGGCATGACACCACAAGAGCTGGTAAACTGGTACTACCACGGCGAAGGCCATGCATTGCATGACGAGCTGGGCGAAATCTTTGGCATCAAGCCGTTCCTTGCGGGTAACACTGGTCCACAGGCCGGTGGTTGGTTCAAAAAAGAAATCAACGGACCAGAAGATTTCAACGGTCTGAAATTCCGTATGCCGGGCATGGGCGGCGAAGCTCTGGGTAAATTGGGCGCATCTGTGCAAAATCTGCCGGGTGCCGAAGTGTACCAAGCGCTGGCCTCTGGTGCGATTGACGGAACCGAGTGGATTGGCCCATGGGCTGATGAAAAAGCCGGTTTCCAGGAAATCACCAAATTCTACTACACAGCTGGTTTCCACGAGCCGGGCGCAGGCCTGACATTGGCAACAAGCCGTGAAGTATTTGAAGGTCTGTCCCCTGCACACCAGAAAATCATTGAAGTTGCGGCTGGCGAAACACACCAGTGGAGCCTGTCACAGTTCATGAACAACAACGGTGCTGCACTGAACCGTCTACAAGCTGGCGGCGTTAAGGTTCTGGAATTCAACGACAGCGTTTGGGATGCATTTGGCAAGGCTGCCAAAGAAACTCTTGATGGTCACATGGGCGACGAAATGTTCGCTAAAATCCGTGGCAGCGTTGAGAAATCCATGAAAGAATCCTCAAGCTGGATCACAAAATCCGCTGGTGCATATCGCGCCCAGCGTGACCGCATCATGGGCTAATACCTGATCGGTGTTAAGATATCGGTTGGGCCATCGTTAAATTTCGGTGGCCCAGTCTAAAAATCACGCTGTGGGGCTGGACCTTAAACGGGCACCCTGGCCAATAATTAAAAAGTGGGGGACGCGATGCTAGACGCAATTGTCTGGTTTTTTCAGAACATTGCCATGTCATTTTACAATCTCGGATATGCGATCACGCATCCGGGTTTGTGGCTGGACTGGTCAAACAAACAAGCCATCATGCGCTTTGTTTATTACGGTGGTAGCAAAGAGTTTTTCTTTGTGGTTTTCACCATTTTTCTGGTTTTTACAGCCATCGGGCTTTGGAAAAACAGCTTTATGTGGGGCTGTGTGCGGGTGCTTGAAGGCATGGCAAACGGCATTGGCCGTCTTGTTGCCTGGGCCGGATTGCTGATGGTTCTGCAACAGATCATTATCGTTTTCATGCAGCGTATTTTTACTGCTGCCGAAATTTCCTTTGGCTTTGGATCACCTCTTACTCGCGATGTCAGCTGGTGGTCCGAAGAGCTGAAATTTTATAACGCTCTGATCGTAACCCTTTGTGTTACTTATACATTTGTACAAGGCAGCCATGTTCGGGTTGACCTGATTTATTCCAAAGTCAGTTACCGGACCAAGAAATCTATCGATATGTTCGGCTCTTTGGTGTTCATGATGCCAACCGCAGTTCTGGTCTGGATCTATGGCTGGTTTTATCTTTGGCGCCATTTGATCGTACCAAAACCCTCGGCCTCCGATAGCTTGGAAAAGCTGATGATGAAATCCAAGGCCTTGCGCTGGAATGTGGAGACCATCGGGTTTTCACCGAACGGGTTTGACGGCTATTTCCTGTTTAAAATCCTGCTGGTGGTCTACGCCGGTCTGGTCTTTCTGCACGGTATTTCATTCTTCTACCGCTCGTATCTTGAGCGCAAGGAAGGCGTGGCGTCCGAGGGTAAATATCTGGATAAAGACAGTCTTGGCAAAGGCGAAGAAGCCTATGAAGGCACTCACTAAAATAGGGTAGAATTTTATGTTTTTTGGACTTGATGGCGTAGAAGTAGGCCTGATCATTATCTTCTTGTCCCTGTTTGGCGGGATTTTGTCGGGCTTTCCGGTGGCGTTTGCCATTGGTGGGGCCGCGGTTATTTCATTTGCGTTGATTGCCGGTCTGGATAGCGCCGGATTGCTGATCCACCACGCGATTGACACCAGCACGGCGGCGTATGACGCGGTGGTGGCGACCGGAATTCATCCGGATAAAATAACCATATTCAGAAATCCGGATTTACCGACCGAGGCCGTATCCGTATTCCCGCGTGGCTGGGAATATGCGATGAACACCAACATCAGTTTCATCGTTAACCGGATGAACGAGCGCGTGCTGGCGGGGGCCTCGATCGAGGTTTTGTTGGCCGTGTTGATGTTTGTGATGATGGGCATCACGCTGGAGCGCTCGAAAATCGCCAATGATTTGCTAACAACCATGGCGCGGGTTTTTGGCCCGTTGCCCGGTGGTCTGGCTGTGTCCGTTGTGGTTGTGGGCGCGTTTTTGGCTGCATCAACCGGCATTGTAGGCGCAACGGTTGTGACCATGGGC
>DOHJ01000195.1:0-6229 GCA_003535335.1 Paracoccaceae bacterium
CCAATGGATATGGCAATCGGCACTGATTAAGCGCGTTTTTGCCACATGCGCGCTTTGACCTGTATCAAGGCATGCGTGGCCGTTTTGGGCCATTGTTAATCAAGAAAATTATTTTCGCAAACAAAAGGAGAGCGGGTATGCCCGATATTGCAAAACGCCGCACTGAGCTGGAAAAACGCTTGCTGGAGCTGGAGACAAGGTTGCAGCAAATTGATCAGGAACTGGATTCCCATAACGCAAAAGATTGGGAAGAAATGGCCACCGAGCGCGAGGAGGACGAGGTGCTGGAAGGATTGGGTGTGTCAGGTCAGGCAGAAATCCGGATGATCAAGGCCGCATTTGCCAGAATGGATGCGGATGAATACGGTGCTTGCGTGGAATGTGGCGATGATATTATGCCCGAACGGTTGGATGTACTGCCTTACACCCCGTTTTGTAGGGTTTGTGCCGCAAAACACGATTAAAGCAATTCCAGTTAATATTGAATGAGAATTAGCTGCCTTTCACCCAAGCTGCGCTTGGCTTTAAACGCTAATTATGATGCTTTGTCTGTCAAGCTAAACTGGAAACGCTTTAGGCATTATTTACAGGAGGTAAAAATGGCATTTGAGCAATTAAAAGTGGCAATCACTATGTTGATGGATGAAATTACCCAAAAGCCCGAGGACGCGCATGTGCTGCAAGAACAGCTGCGTGAAAAGATTTCCGAGCTAAAAACCATGGGGCTGCCGGTGCCTGCGGATATATAGCCTGACGACTTTATTTTGATTCTTTTGGCAGGTTATAAGTCTTTGATTTTACGCGCATGCTTCGTAAATTTTGGTATCAAAATTCACTCCCGTGCGCTATACAAGCATTTGAAGACGCTTTGGAGCAGGAATTCATGGATAAGCCACAAGAATAATGCCGTTCGACTACAGCGCTTTACATTTAATGTGAGGCAACAGATCATCATAATCTGCCCATTCTTGGGGTGAATTATGTTTCTGGGTTAAGTGCAAATTGCTTTAACCCAGAAAAATACCGGTTACGACCATCATCAACCCAACCATCGAGATGAAAAGCGCGATCATGTTCAGCACGACAACCCGCTGCAGGCGTGCGCCCATTTCATCCTCGGCCAGATTGGCGCGTTTGGCTTTGATTGCCAGCGCAATACAGTAAAAAATACCGATGACACCAATAAGCGAAAGGCCGGAACCGGCCCAGATTAAATATTCCATTCCTTAAACCCCTGCTTTGTTGGGTTTAAGCGACTAAACTATGCGCGCAAGCAGGACAAGCCCTTGCGCATCGTTTGGCACAACGCTAGAAAACGGCTCAAATCCAGCGAAAGGGCGAAAAAATGAGCGATACATCTTCTGATCTAAGCTACCGGGTAACAGCGGATGAGTTGCGCGCATTTATTGAGCGTATCGAGCGGCTGGATGCCGAGAAAAAAGATCTGGCAGAAGCCCAGAAAGAGGTCATGGCCGAAGCCAAGGGGCGGGGTTATGACACCAAAGTCATGCGCAAATTGATTGCAATGCGCAAACGTGATGCACAGGATCTGGCCGAAGAAGAGGCCGTTTTGGACATGTACAAAGAAGCGCTGGGCATGGCTTAGGTCACTCAAGCCAGCCCTGGACATCCTGCGCGGTTGGCACGCTGCCGCTGTGAACCACGGTTTCATCCAGCACCACACCCGGGGTGGACATCACGCCATAGCCCATAATTGCGGCCATATCGGTCACTTTTTCGACTGCGATTTCAAGGCCCATTTCCGCGGCCCTTTTGTTGATTAAATCGGCCGTTACGTTGCATTTTTTGCAACCTGACCCCAGAACTTTGAAGGTTTTCATGTGCTGTTTTCCTTTAGGTTAGGATGGCGTTGAACAAAAATCCAACACCGATGAAGGCAATAAACAGAATGCCGGTAAAGGTGGCAATCAGTTGCGGTTTCAAGACTTTGCGCAGGATGATCATTTCGGGCAGTGAAATTGCCGCAACGGACATCATCAGGGCCAAAACCGTGCCAATCGGCACACCTTTGGCCAGCAATGCCTCGACAATCGGGATAACGCCGGTGGCGTTGGAATAGAGCGGAATTCCGACCAGAACAGCCGCCGGCACTGCAAATATATTGTCGGCGGATGCGTATTTCAGGAAAAATGCCTCGGGCACAAACCCGTGCAAAACCGCGCCGATGCCGATGCCGATAAACACGTAAATCCAGATGCGGCTGATGATGGTTTTGACTTCTCCCCAAGCATATTGCAGGCGTTGCTTAACCCCGCTGGCCGCAGCCGGCATTGCCACGTTGCCCATCTGGATTTTCCAGACGTATTCCTCGACCCATTTTTCCAGCTTGAAATATTCAATCACCAGCCCGCCGACCACGCCGACCGTCAATCCTGCGGCCACATAAAGCATGGCAACTTTCCAGCCCACGGCGGCCGCCAGCACCACAACGGCGACTTCGTTAATCATCGGGGAGGCGATCAAAAAAGACATGGTCACGCCCAACGGAATGCCGGCCTCAAGAAAGCCGATGAACAGCGGAACCGAAGAACACGAGCAAAACGGCGTCACCGCGCCAAGCCCGACAGCCATCGGATAAGACACCTTGCGTGATCTGCCTGCCACAACTTTGCGTACCCGCTCCGGCGTTAACATCGAGCGGAAAAACCCGATAGCAAATACGATCAGCGCCAGTAGAAAGAAAATTTTGCTAATATCCATGACAAAAAATTGCACAGCAGCAGCAAGCGGCGTTGCTGGGTCCAGACCAAACAGATTATAGGCCACATAATCGCCTAACCGGTCAAATATTTCAAACATTTCGGGCTCCTGTACGGGATTTAATCGGCTGAACCAAGGTCAGGCCGGTTTTTCATTTCTGCAAGACGGCGGGCATCTTGGCGCAGGATGGTTTCATTTTTTATGCCGCTCAGCGCAGCTGTTAATGCCTGTTGCTGCCAATCTGGCATGGCTTGGTTGATCTGGTAAAATACCCACTGGGCGTCACGCCGCGAAATCAACAAGCCTGCATCACGTAATGCGCCAAGGTGGCGCGAGATTTTTGGTTGTGATAATTTTAACGCCGCAACCAGCTCACAGACACATAATTCGCGCTGGCTTTGCATTAGGAAAAGCGCCCGCAAACGGGTTTGGTCGGCCAGCATTTGAAAGACTTCAATTTGTTTCATACCACCTTGTATGCATCAAGGTGTATATGCGGTCAATAGCATATACGTCTAATCGTATATTAGGCCTGAATGAACTCAACCCCTGAAATGGTTTTGATCTTGCAAATGTCTGCCTCGTAAATATCGGTCAACTTATCAACCAGATCCTGTGTCCAGCCCGCAATATCGACTTCGTCTTCCAATTGATCCTCAATCGCGAACTTGTCCAGAAATGCGCTGATAATACGGCGCTTTTGCAGGGTATTTGCCGGCGGGTGGCTCTCCAGATAGCTATAGTATCGCCGCAGGCCATAGGGCTGCATAATTTCGGCCAGCAAATCGTCTTGGCCATCCAGATCTAAACCGGTTTCATTGCCGGCCAGTGAGTGCAATAGATCAGACCAGATCATTGGCGCATCCTCGTTACACCAGACGGTCAGTTTGGCATCGGGGCAAACCGTACGGATGCTGTGCACCAGATTGGACCATTTAATATCGCGCAGAGCCATGCGGAACATGAAATCGGCAAACAGCATATTTCTGGTTTGGTTGAAAACTGCAGGAATAAAGCTGGCCGGATTGCGGATGCCAAGATGAAATTCGATATCGGCCCCGGGAAACAAGGCGGCAAGGGCGGGCAGGCGCAGTTGGGCGTGTTTATAGAGCTGTTTGCCGGCAAAAATTTGCGGGATGAATGTTAGAAAATTCTCATGCGAGAGCAGCAGGCGTTTGGTTGAATTATCGCTGATAACAGTCTTGTGCAGCTCGTCTATAATCTCTTGGGTCGGAGTTGTTCCATCCATTGATTTAAGAGCCTGGCGGATTTGTTTCCTGTATTGGCCGGGACCGGGGACAGAAATACCGCGCTGACTTAACGGCTCGCGGTTTTTTAACAGAGATTTAAGTAACCTGTCTTCGTCCGTGCAATGGGCCCCGATATGGAAAACAACCTGCATTATGTCTGCCCCGCTGATTAATTTTCCACCAGTATAGTGAGTTTTCTGGACAGTTAAACCAGATTCGAGTAGGCGCAGGATATGACCATGCAAAATACTCAACAATCAGATTTCTGCAAAGAAACCCGCAAACGCAGCTTTAAACCGGATATATGGTCCATTGGCTCGGTAATCATTGCACTTTTTGTGGTGGTGCCAATATTTGCCGTGGTCTGGATTGCCTTTAATCCGGTTGAAAACATCTGGCCGCATTTGATGGCCACAACATTACCGCGCTATTTTTTCAATTCGGCATTGATGATGATATCGGTTGGCGTGTTGGCCACGGTGATCGGGGTTAGCACGGCCTGGCTGGTGGTGATGTATGATTTTCCGGGTAAAATATGGCTGCAATGGGTGTTGCTGTTTCCACTGTCGATTCCGGCCTATGTGGGGGCTTATGCGCTGGTTGATTTTCTGGAATATGCAGGGGGGGTGCAAACCACTCTGCGCGAGGTTTTCGGCTGGGCAGATGCGCGCGATTACTGGTTTCCCGAAATCAGATCGCGTGGTGCTGCAATTTTGGTGATTGCCCTGTCGCTATACCCCTATGTTTATTTGCTGACCCGCGCGGCATTTCGTGAACAATCAGGCAGCACTTATGACGTGGCCCGTGCGTTAGGTGCTGGCCCGTTCGAGCGGTTCTGGCGGGTTGGTTTGCCTTTGGTGCGCCCGGGCATTGCGGCCGGTATGGCGATTGTGATGATGGAAACCGTTTCCGATTTTGGCACGGTTGAATATTTCGCGGTGCAAACTTTGACCACCGGCATTTTCACGGTTTGGCTTGAGGCAAATAATGCCGGGGGTGCTGCGCAGATTTCGGGAATTGTGTTACTGATGGTTTTGCTGCTGGTGGGGCTTGAAAAAACATCCCGACGCAAACAGCGGTTCCACGAAGGTGCGCGCCACAAACAACCATTGGTGCCGATTTCCCTGTCGGGGATCAGGGGCTGGCTGGCGGCATTGTTTTGCCTTGTTCCGGTGTTGGCAGGTTTTGTTTTGCCGGTTTCGGTGATGATGTCACATGCGTTGACCAATACAGAATACTGGTCAAACCCGCATCTTTTTAGTGCGCTGATAAACACGGTTAGCGTGGGCAGTGCTGCGGCGGTTTTAACCGTTACGGCGGCGGTTTTTCTGGTTTATGGCGTGCGGTTGACCAACAAACGCATTCCGCGTCTGATGATGCCACTAACCACAATCGGCTATGCGGCCCCCGGTGCGGTGTTGGCGGTGGGTATTTTAATACCGATGGCGGCGATAGATCACATGTTGGCGGATTTTGTTGAACTGCTAACAGGAATTGACATCGGCTTGGTCATGACCGGATCCAGTTTTGCCATTATATTTGCGTATTCTGTGCGGTTTTTCACCCTGGCCCAAGGGGCAACCGACAGTGCAATGGGGCGGATTTCCCCCAGCCTGCCAATGGCGGCACGATCATTGGGGCGCACGGCTGGCGGCACATTGCGCGAGGTCTATGCGCCGCTGATACGGGGATCGTTGTTGACGGCGTTGTTGCTGGTGTTTGTGGATTGCGTCAAAGAATTGCCCGCCACTTTGTTGTTGCGACCCTTCAATTTCAACACTTTGTCCACCTTGGTTTACGAGCAGGCATCGTTGGAAAATATCGGGGAATCATCGCCAGCTGCGTTGATGGTTATCAGCGTCGGGATGATTGCGGTTATGTTTTTGGCCAAAAGCAATAAATAGGAACAACCTTGGTGCAGCTGCATAACCTGCCGATTGTAGCCAGAATTATTAAAGTAAGCGCCCAAGATTCGCCTTAATCGCGGGCTTAAAATCTTTTTTTTGCCAACATTCGACATTTTATTGCCTCGAATCCACGTCATTAACCCTGCAACAACCTGTGGAGGATATGATGGACTGGATTACGACAATAACCTTTGACCAAATTTACCTGAGCGCACTTACTGTGATTGTGGTTCGCGAAGCGATGATTGCTTTTTTCCCTGATGAAATCGCCGGCCCCGGTGGCTGGCTGGTTGATACCGGTACCATCGAATAAAGTGTAAATTCCGGGATTAAATATCACAACGCAGTATT
>DOHJ01000195.1:6493-7265 GCA_003535335.1 Paracoccaceae bacterium
TGGTTGATACCGGGAGCGATACCGGGAGCATCGAATAAAGTGTAAATAACGGGGTTAAATATCACAACGCAGTATTTATATTTCGCTCTTATAACCGAGGTTCGGCCAGCTCCTGTGATCACTTGGATGGGTGACGCACATCTTCAAACGGTGCACCCAATAGTTGATGCGCAACCGCTTTTGCGCACGTGGCGGATCATAAATGATCCAGCGTTTACCTCACGAATTTCTTGAATTTCACCCGCTTAGGCTCCAGCGCATCCGCTCCCAGACGGCGCTTTTTATCTTCCTCATAATCCTCGAAATTACCTTCGAACCACTCGACATGCGCCTCGTCCTCGAATGCCAGAATATGCGTGCAAATCCGGTCTAAAAAGAAACGATCGTGCGAAATCACCACCGCACATCCGGCAAAATCCACCAGCGCATCTTCCAGCGCGCGCAGGGTTTCGACATCCAGATCATTGGTCGGCTCATCGAGTAGCAGCACATTGCCACCCGAACGCAGCAGCCGCGCCATGTGGACGCGGTTACGTTCGCCCCCCGACAGCATCGACAGTTTTTTCTGCTGATCGCCGCCTTTGAAATTAAACGCCGAGCAATAGGCCCGCGAATTCATTTCGGCATCCCCCAGCATAATGATGTCTTGGCTGTCGGTGATGGCCTCCCAAACTGTGGCGTTATCATCCAGATCATCGCGCGACTGATCGACGTAAGACAGATCAACCGTGTCGCCGTATTCCACCGTGCCGGCGTCAGGTTTTTCTTGTCC
>DOHJ01000039.1:0-7463 GCA_003535335.1 Paracoccaceae bacterium
TCCCCGTAATTCACCCATGCGGTTTGTTCCTTTATGTTCTATACATGTTCTTGTTTTGTGTCAACACCTCGTAAAATTAAGGGTCACTGCCGATTTTGTCGCATGTATTCAGGTGTTTGATTTTGTTATGGGAAAGAGAATTCATCATCAAACGTGCAAATAGAATGAACAAGCGGGATCTTAAGTGGTTAAAAATTACGGCATTATTTGAGGGCAGTTCGTTGCTCACTCTGGTGTTTATTGGCGTGCCGTTCAAATACTGGCTTGCGATGCCGGTGCTTGTGAAAATCATAGGCCCGGTTCACGGTGCATTGTTTATGATTTCTATTGCCAGTCTACTCGTGCACTATTTTCGCGGCCAAATCAGCGGTAATCTGGCGGGTATTGGTGCGATTGCTTCGTTAATTCCGTTTGGAAGTTTTGTTTATAAGGCCAAACTGCTGCCCTAGGTTTACGCCCTTGGGCATGAACTTATTAATCTGTGCCATTTGTATGGGGTGCTTTGAAATTGTTTAGAGAATTAGCATAGAAATTAAATAGAAAGCGGACGCTGGCATTTGCAATGCAGCGCCCGTTTGAATCTGTAATTCTGCTGGATTGGGCTATTTGGATGTCGGCGCAGGCTTTGCCACAGATCCAGAGGCCGGTGCCGGTTTGGGAACGCCGCTGCCCAGAGGTCCCGTGTTTAAAGGATTGTCCTGACGGCTGACAGAGCCTTCAAAATGCGCACCTGATTCAATCGCGATCGTTTTGTGGATGATATCACCCTCGACCCGTGCGCTTGATGTCAGGCGGACTTTCAGGCCGCGCACACGGCCGATGACCCGACCGTTTACAACAACATCATCTGCCATAACCTCGCCTTTGATTGTGGCACCTTCGCCAACCGTCAGAAGATGGGCGCGAATGTCGCCTTCAATCTGACCTTCAATCAAAATATCACCGGTGGTTTTCAGATTGCCTTTGATGTGCAAATCCGACGATAGCAAAGAGGCGGCCGGTTTGGGTTTGATCGCAGCCGCGCCCGCCGGTTTTGGCATTTCTTTTGCAACAGGTTTGGCGACTGGTGCTTGTTCACTGGCGCCTGCTTTTGGGCCCGGTTCGTTGATTTTGCTTTTAGAAAACATCTCTTGCTGCCTTAATATAAGTCATGGGATTAACAGGTTTGCCGCCAACGCGGACTTCGTAGTGTAAGTGGGTGCCGGTTGAACGTCCAGTATTACCCATAGCACCAATTTGCTGCCCGCGCGAGACCCTTTGTCCGGCCTTCACTAAAATTTTAGACATGTGGGCATAACGGGTCTCGATACCAAAGGCGTGCTGGATTTTTACCAGCTTGCCATAGCCATTGCCCCAACCGGCCGAATAGACCACACCATCGGCGGTGGAATAAATCGGGGTGCCATGGGCGGCGGCAAAATCGGTGCCGGCATGCAGACGTCCCCAGCGATAACCGAAGGGGCTGGTAAATCGAAACGCGCCTTTCAGGGGCAGGGCAAACGGAGCTTTTTGCGCGGCTATTCGGTAAAGGTTCAGGCGATCCAGATCATTTAAAATCCGGTTGGCGCGCATGGTGTCGGCGTCGGGTTTGGTGCCCATTGTTGAAAAAGACAGCGGTGCCAGTGGGCCGCCCTGACCGGAATGGGTGCGCCGCACCTTCTCGATCAGGCTCTTGCTTGAAAGGCCAGCGGCACGAAACATCTTGTCCAGAGGTTTTACCGATATTGTCATTGCATCTTCTAGCTGGGTAAATATCCGGTCATTGCGTTCTGCGGTTAATTGGGCCTGAAATTCCAGTTCGCGTGCGTAATCAAAGGTTTCCACGGCATCCAAGGCGATCTGGTCGCGCTCGGAGGCGGTGGAATCCAGCGCGGCAGTCAGGAAATCAACCGTGGCGATGGCATCATCAGCTTGGGCTTTGGCCGTTTGGACTTCGCTCGGGGTGCCGTTTAAGGATAGTGACAGTTCCGTATTTTTGGCACGGGATTTGTCGCGCTCAAGCATGGTTCGGCGCAAGGTTGACTGGATAACGTCAATGCCTTTTTCAAGCTCGGCGCGCCGGTCTTCGGATGTGAGCAAAGCCGATTGCATTTCGGAAACCTGCGCCAGCGCAATGCTGAAACGGTTGTGGGCCATTTCGGCCTCTTTGGCGCGGATATCGCGTTCAACCGAAAGGGAATTCAAGCGGGTTTCATAGGCGATCTGTTCGCGTTTCACCTGTTCGCGTACGTTGCCCGAGCCGATATTGTCCATCAACAAAATAGCGGTCGCAATGATTGCCCATGAAAAAATCGCAATGCTGCCAATCCAGCCCAGCAACTGGGTGGATGGTGTCAGGCGCAAAAATTTGGTTTCTGTGTCTGAGCGCAAAAAAACCCGGCGTTCCGGGAATTTTTTCCCTAAAACGGCATTTATCGTTTGTGTTATTTTATTTGTCAAAACCGATGCCCTTAATTTGCCTTTATTCCAGACCTTGCCCCCCATAACAACGCCCACCCATGCTCAATAACGGGATGAAAACACCTGAGCAAGAAAATTGAATAAAATTGTCGAAATTATGCCGTGGTAATCGAACAAACTGGCGGTTTGTTGCCGATTGTTGGCGCGATGGGGGCAAACGATACCAAGTTGGCCCACAAATATCGCCACTCGGTAGGATAAGCCGTTGTGAAAAAACCGTTACTTGCAAAGAAGTTGGGCTATTAATATTAGATTGCGGCTCTTATGTTAATAAGGCAAAACCGATTTGTTTTTTAATGACCTGTATTTACTGGCCGGTTTTGGTTTTCTTCAGGGCAACAGCTTCAAAAGGCGCAAATGCATAAATGAACAAAGAGCAGGCACACAATAAACAAATGCGCAAATCAGCGCGCAAACGCAAGCGTTTTGGCATCTGGTCAATGCTGAAGCTTACGGTTTTGTTGCTGGTTCTCGGGTTTGGCTTGTTTGTGATCTCGGGCAAAACTTTTAAGCTGCCCAAATGGATGCAAACCCGTATCGAGCAAGAATTAAATGGCGTTTTGCCAAAAGGTGATGTGCAGTTTGGCTCACTCGATTTTCGCTTTGTTAATGGTATAAAACCAACAATAGGCGTTTATGATCTGGTGCTGAAAAATGCGGAAAATGCAATGATTGCACGGGTTAATTCGTTAAGTGCCGCGTTGTCGCCAACCGCTTTGTTCGCGGGTAAAGTTCATGCAACAAATGTGCGTTTGGACACCGCAAGCATTAGCCTGAAAAGGGCCAAAAACGGTGAGTTTGATTTGGGGTTCGGGGTTGAAATTCACCCGGGGCCTGAGGATCAGCGCGTGCCAACAGCCACGTTGGCAGAATTGCTCGATAGTATTGATCGCGCATTCGAGGCACCGGTATTGGCGGCAATCCAAACCGTTGAGCTAAACAATCTAACGCTGAATTTTCTGGATGCACGTGCGCGGCGCGGCTGGTTGTTTTCGGGCGGAAGCATGCGGCTGTTGCAGCATGAAAACCAGTTAAATTTCAGTTTTGGCTTTGATTTGAATTCGACTGAAAAGGATTCAACTTCCGTTGCATTCACCTTCGAGACTGAAAAAGGCTCGGCAGGTGCCAAATTCGGGGCGCGTATCAAAGGCGTTTCGGCCCATGATCTGGCCAGCCAGATACCGGCGCTTGCCTGGCTCGGTGCGCTGGATGCGCCGATTTCCGGCGCGCTTCGTGCCGCTATCGGCAACGATGGTTTGTTGGGGGAAATGGACGGCACACTTGAAATCGGTCAGGGCTTATTAAACCCGAATGCGCAGGCGAAGCCGATCGCGTTTAATTCGGGGCGTGCTTATTTTGGTTTTGATTCCAAGAAACAAAAAATACGCTTTGACGAGCTTTCGGTTGAAACCAATGCTGGTAAACTCGTGGCCGAAGGACACGCCTATTTGCGCGAAATCACCGATGGGGTGCCGGCGGTGATGCTGGGGCAGTTGCGCATACTTGAGGGCCGGCTGGATCCGGAGGGCATATTTGCCAACCCCGTGGTGATTTCAGGCGGGGCTGCAGATATACAGTTACGGCTTTCCCCCTTTGCCCTGAAAATTGGTCAGGCCGTAGTGGAAGATGGTGATTTCAACTATCGGATCAAGGGCAATATCACAGCCGACAAGACTGGTTGGCATGTGGCACTTGATGCCAAGACTGATAGAATTTCTCCCGATCGATTGTTGGCATTTTGGCCGTTGGTTGCCGTGCCAAATACACGAAACTGGCTGGTTCAAAACCTGATTGATGCCAACATATTCAATGTTAATGGTGTGTTAAGGTTTAATAGCGGCGAAAAGCCGGTGTTTGCTTTGGGCTATGAATTCAAAGAGGCACAAGTGCGCTTCATGAAACATTTGCCGCCGGTTTTGGGCGGGTCGGGGCATTCAGTGATCGCAAAAAATGTGTTTACGGTTGTGGTCGATGCTGGCGCGGTCACGGCCCCGACAGGCGGGACGCTGGATGTAACCGGCACTGTGTTCAAAATACATGATCTCGAAAACAAGGGCCCGCCCGCGACGGTTTATCTAAAGGCAAAAGGGCCATTGCCCGCAGCGCTGTCGTTGCTGGATCAACCGCCTTTTAATATTCTCTCAAAATCAGGCCAACCGGTTGATTTGGCAGGCGGGATGGTTGCTGCTTCTGGTGAAATCCATTTACGTCTGCTTAAAAAAATAACGGTTGAAGACGTTGATTATGATATTGCGGCGAATTTGACAAATGTCAGCAGTGACAAGTTGGTTAAGGGGCGGGTTTTGCGTGCAAAAAAACTGTCCCTGATCGCGACGACGGACGAATTGGCTATTTCGGGGGCCGGATTATTGGGTAAAGTCCCGGTTCAAGGGCGTTGGCAGCAAAAAATGGGCCCGGAATCTCGCGGGGTTTCGCAACTTGAAGGCACAGTCGAATTATCACAGCGGTTTGTGGATGAATTTTCAATCGGCCTGCCCAAAGGCAGCGTTTCAGGTGCCGGTGTTGGACAAATAAAAATTGATCTGCGACGAAATCAGCCACCAAAATTCAGGTTGGTTTCAGATTTAAACCGTTTGGGTTTGCGTCTGCCTGAAATGGGCTGGGCTTTGTCAAGATCTGGCAAGGGCCGGCTCGAGGTTGTTGGTGTTTTGGGCGATGTGGCGCGTGTGGACAAGCTGGTTATTAAAGGCGCGGGTCTGGATGCAACTGGAAAGGTTACGCTGACCGCCGAAGGCGGGCTGAAAACCGCGCGCTTTTCGCGTGTCCGGCTGGCCGGCTGGCTGGATGCGCCGATCGAACTGACGGGACGGGGCAAAGGCAAAACCCCGTCGATCAAAGTGCTGGGTGGTTTGATTGATACACGCAAAGCAAGTTTTGGCGGCGGTAGCGGTGGGCCAAGCCAAGGTTCGGCTGGCAAGCTAACTGTTGCACTGGATCGGCTGATTATTTCCGATGGCATCAGCTTGACCGGATTTCGCGGAGATTTCAGCCGGCGCAACGGTTTGAATGGGAAATTCACTGCAAAGGTTAACGGCAAGGCTGCGGTTTCAGGTGTTGTGGTGCCAACCACAGACGGCAGCGCCTACCGGATAAAATCAAAAAATGCAGGGGCAGTTTTTCAGGCCGCCGGTATTTTGGATAAAGCGCGCAAAGGCAGCATGGACCTTACATTGGTGCCACGTAAAGGCGCGATTGGGCAATATAACGGGCAACTGGTCGGCAAAAGCATTCGCATCCGTGGCGCGCCTGCAATGGCAGATTTGTTAAGCGCAATCAGTGGTGTTGGCCTGTTGCAGCAGCTAAACGGTAATGGCATCATGTTTAGCAATTATCAGGTCCGTTTCCGGTTGACGCCCCGTCAGGTCGTAATTACCTCGGGCAGTGCTGCCGGGGCCTCGATGGGGGTGTCGATGAGCGGGGTTTATAATCTGGCCAGCTCTACAATTGATGTGCGCGGGGTGCTGTCACCGATTTATTTTCTGAACGGGATCGGGCAGATTTTTAGCCGCCGTGGCGAAGGTTTGTTCGGGTTTAATTACCGCATGGTTGGCCCTGCGGATAACCCCAAGGTGCGGGTTAATCCGCTGTCTATTTTTACACCGGGCATGTTTCGAGAGATTTTCAAACGCCCACCGCCAAAGGTTTTGCAATGAAACTATCGGATTTTGATTTTGAACTGCCCGAGGATTTGATCGCCACACGCCCCGCACGCCCCCGCACATCGGCCCGTCTTTTGGTGGCTGACGGGGCCTTGACGCGGGATTTGTCAGTTGTTGATTTGCCGGCTGTCTTGCGCAAAGGCGACCGGCTGGTTCTGAATGATACCAAAGTCATACCGGCGCGCCTGTTTGGTCTGCGCCACAGGGATAGCGCCCAAGGTCCGGTGGCCGCAAAGATCGAGGTGACATTGCTGGAACCGCGCAGCTCTGGTGACTGGATGGCGTTGCTCAAGCCCTTGAAAAAGCTGAAAATAGGCGAAGAAGTTGTATTTTCGGATGGCTTTTGCGCGCGATTGATAGACAAGCTTGAAGGCACCGCGATTTTGCGATTCAATCTGACTGGTGATGATTTTGATGCGGCTTTGACCGCGGCTGGTGCCATGCCGTTGCCGCCCTATATTGCTGCCAAACGGCCTGCCGATGAAAAGGACAAAGAAGATTACCAAACGGTCTTTGCCCGCCATAAAGGCGCGGTTGCGGCCCCCACCGCGTCGTTGCATTTTGATGATGAACTATTGGCTAAAATCGCGGCAATAGGCGTGGATTTTAGCCACGTCACGCTGCATGTCGGGGCGGGCACATTCCTGCCGGTGAAAGTTGATGATGTCAGCCAGCATAAAATGCATTCCGAATGGGGCCGGGTTAGCCAGCAAGCGGCAGATGAAATCAACCGGACGCGGCAAAATGGCGGTCGGATAATTCCGGTTGGCACCACGGCGCTGCGCTTGATTGAAAGCGCTGCGGTTGACGGGTGTTTGCAGGCTTGGCAGGGCAGCACAGATATTTTTATCCGGCCGGGATATGAATTTGAAATCACTGATGCTTTGATGACAAATTTTCACCTGCCAAAATCCACTTTGATGATGCTGGTTTCGGCCTTGATGGGCACTAAGCGGGTGCGTGAAATCTACAATCACGCTATTGAAAACCGTTATCGTTTCTTTTCTTACGGGGATGCATCGATTTTGTTTCCAATCGCCAAAAAACGGCGTTAAAGCGTCGCGGGATGTCAAGCAAATCTGTTTTGTTTGCGTCAGGATGATTTCAGGAAACGAAAAGTGGATTAACCAATGTTACAGGTGCTGAGAAGCTCGTGGGCTTTGCTTTTGGGCATGTTGCTGTTGATGGTCGGCAACGGTTTGCAAGGTACTTTGCTGGGGGTGCGCGGCGGGATGGAAGGGTTTTCAACCTTAACCATGTCGATCGTGATGTCGGCCTATTTTGTCGGGTTTCTGGGCGGGTCGCGCTTGGCCCCTGCGATGA
>DOHJ01000039.1:7626-9482 GCA_003535335.1 Paracoccaceae bacterium
TGTTGCTGTTGATGGTCGGCAATGGTTTGCAAGGTACTTTGCTGGGGGTGCGCGGCGGGATGGAAGGGTTTTCAACCTTAACCATGTCGATCGTGATGTCGGCCTATTTTGTCGGGTTTCTGGGTGGATCGCGCTTGGCTCCGGCCATGATCCGCAGGGTTGGCCACGTGCGGGTGTTTGCTGCCCTTGCGTCCTTCATTTCGGCCGTTTTAATCCTGTACCCGACAGTTGCACACCCTGCTGCATGGGCTTTGGGGCGGGTTGCGATCGGGTTTTGCTTTTCCGGGGTTTATGTCACGGCCGAAAGTTGGCTGAATAATTCGGCCAGCAATGAAAACCGCGGACAGGCGCTTTCGCTTTATATGATCGTGCAAATGAGCGGCGTTTTGACGGCTCAAGGCTTACTGGTCTTGGGCGATCCATCCGGTTATGTTTTATTCGTGATTTCATCCGTGCTGGTTTCGATCTCATTTGCGCCGATCCTGCTGTCAATCAGCCCGACACCGGCATTTGAAACCACCAAATCCATGAGCTTGCGTGAGCTTTATCATCTGTCACCGCTGGGTTTTGTCGGTATGTTCATCATGGGCGGGGTGTTTTCGGCCCAGTTTGCCATGGCCGCGGTTTATGGCACTGTGGCAGGGATGAGCCTTGGGCAAATATCGGCATTTGTGGCCTCGATTTATGTTGGTGCGCTGCTGCTTCAGTACCCGATTGGCTGGATTTCCGACCGGGTGGATCGGCGCCAACTGATCATGGTTGTCTCGATTACTGGCGGCATTGGGGCCGTGCTGGGTTTTGTGTTTGAAAGCAATTTCAGTCTGCTTTTGGCCGCTTCGTTTTTGATTGGTGGCATGACGAACCCACTATACGCGCTGTTGATTGCCTACACCAATGACTATCTTGAGGTTGAGGACATGGCGGCGGCCTCGGGCGGATTGATGTTTGTGAACGGGCTGGGGGCGATTGCTGGTCCGCTTTGTATTGGTTGGCTGATGGGCCAAATCGGTGCTGGCGGGTTTTTCCTGTTTTTGGCCGGGCTGATGTTTTTACTGGTGATTTATGCGGCCTACCGGATGACGCGCCGGGCCGCAATTCCGGTTGAGGAAACCGGCTCTTACGCGCCGATCACCCCGACAGCATCGCCCGTTGCAATGGAACTTGCCCAAGAGGTGTTTATCGAGGCGGCTCAGGACGACGAAAACAATATATTAACGAAAGATTGAAAAAAGACGTTGCCAAATTGTGAAAGTTTTGTAACGTCAAAACCAGACAGGTAAGCAGGTGCAAGGGAGAAACCTATGCTTGACCCCAATCTGGTGACGGATTTCTGGCTGAACGAAGTAGGCCCGAATGGCTGGTATGTAGAGGATGCGGCGATTGATGCCGATATCCGCAATCGTTTTGAAGCTGCATGGGACGTTGCTCGCAGTGGGGGCTATTGCGATTGGAAGCTGCGCGCTGATACTTTGTTACCGCTTTTGATCTTGTTGGATCAATTTCCGCGCAATATGTTTCGTGGAAACCCCAAAGCATTTTCTACCGATAAAATGGCCCGCAGTGCCGCTAAAAAGGCGGTCGATTGCAAATGGGATATGCGGGTGCCAGAACCCGAGCGGCAGTTTTTCTATTTGCCCTTGATGCATTCGGAATGCCTTGCAGACCAAGATCGCTGTGTGCGGTTGATTAAATCGCGTATGCCGCTGTTTTGTGATGTGCTGTTGCCGCATGCAAAAGCGCATCGTGATGTGATCCGCAAATTTGGCCGTTTTCCGTACCGGAATAAGGCGCTGGACCGTTGTAATACTGTGCCTGAAGCCGGTTTTCTGGATCAGGGCGGTTATAGTGCGGCTATT
>DOHJ01000045.1 GCA_003535335.1 Paracoccaceae bacterium
CAGAACCACGTTATAACCAAAAGCCCAGAACAGGTTTTGTTTGATGTTTTTCATGGTGCGCTGGGAAATATCAAAGGCGTTTACCACCCCGTTCAAATCACCCGACATCAACACCACATCGGCAGCCTCGATCGCCACATCGGTGCCGGTGCCGATGGCGATGCCAACATCGGCCGTGGCCAATGCGGGCGCGTCATTGATGCCGTCGCCAACATAGGCCAGTTTGGCACCGCCATTTTTTACACTGTCTTTGCCTAGCGCATTTAAAGCGTCAACCTTGCCATCAGGCAACACTTGGGCCACCACATGATCAATGCCCAATTCATAAGCAATCGCGTCTGCCGTACCTTGGTTGTCGCCGGTTATCATAGCCACCTTAAGACCCAGATCATGCAAGGCCTTGATCGCCGCCGGTGTGGTTTCCTTGATCGGGTCCGATACTGCCAAAACCGCGGCCACAACGCCGTCAATGGCAATATAAAGCGGGGTTTTCCCGGTTTTTCCCAGCTTGGTTCCTTGCTGGTGAAAGTTGCCTAAATCAATATTTTCACGCTGCATCAGGCGGTCGGCCCCAATCAGGATAATCTTGTCATCCACAGTTGCCTGCACGCCAAAACCGGTGATTGATCTGAAATCGGTCATCATCGGCAAAGTCATGTTTTTAGCCGCAGCCGCGCGGATGATCGCCTTGGCAATCGGGTGCTCCGAACTGTCTTCGACGGCGGCTGCAAGGCGCAAAACATCGTCGTAATGAAACCCCTTGGCCACGGTGTAATCGGTTAATTCCGGTCGCCCTTCGGTCAAGGTGCCGGTTTTGTCCAGCGCTACGATGCTGACTTCTTGCAACATTTGCAGCGCATCGCCTTTGCGAAACAACACGCCCATTTCAGCCGCGCGGCCCGTGCCCACCATGATCGAGGTCGGCGTGGCCAACCCCATGGCGCAGGGGCAGGCGATGATCAGCACGGAAACGCCGGCCACCAAGGCAAAGCCAAGCGCCGGATCGGGGCCAAAGATGAACCAGACCAAAACCGTCAATGCCGCAGCCACCAAAACGGCCGGCACAAAAACGCCAGTGATTTTGTCAACCAGCCCCTGAATGGGCAGCTTGGCACCTTGGGCCTGCTCCACCATCTGGATGATTTGGGCAAGAACCGTATCGGCACCGACATTTGTGGCCTGAAAAACCAGCGCGCCGTCGCCGTTGATTGTGCTGCCAACAACATTGCTGCCGGTGGTTTTTTCAACCGCAGCAGGCTCGCCGGTGATCATGCTTTCCTCGACATAGGACGCGCCGCTGATGACCACGCCATCCACCGCAATTTTTTCACCGGGGCGCACGTGAACCACATCACCCTGGACGATTTCGTCAATCGGCAGCTCAACCACTTTACCACCCCGTTCAACGCGGGCGGTTTTGGCTTGCAGGCCGACCAGTTTGGCAATTGCCTCGCCGGTGCGCCCCTTGGCACGGGCCTCAAGGTAACGGCCAAGCAGGATCAAAACGATGATCACGGCGGCGGCCTCAAAATAAACATGCGCGGTGCCTTTGGGTAGAACTTGGGGGATAAACGTGGCAACCAGCGAAAAACTATAGGCCGCAGCCGTACCAAGTGCGACCAGAGAATTCATTTCAGGCGCACCCTTTAGCAGGGCGGGAATGCCCAGTTTATAAAACCGCAAACCCGGGCCAAACAGCACCAGCGTGGTCAGGATAAATTGCAGATAGCGGCTGTTTTGCTGGCCAATCGTGGCATTGACCCAGTCATGCACGCCGGGGATGAAATGACCACCCATTTCAATGGCAAATACCGGCAAGGCAAGCACGGCAGCTATCAGGGTCAGGCGGCCCAGCTGGTTGATTTCTTCGGCTTTACGCCCGGCCTTGTCATCATTGACCGACGGGCCAGAGGATTTCATTCTGGCGGGGTATCCCGCATCGGTGGCGATTGCTAAAATCTGGCTGGGGCTGATGGCTTTGGCGGCAAAACGCACGGTTGCGGTTTCGGTGGCCAGATTGACCGAAACATCGATTACCCCGTCGGTTTTGGCAATCGCCCGATCCACGCGGCCGACACACGAGGCACAGGACATGCCTTCAACCTCGAAGGTTATTTCTTGGCTCGCGGCCGGATAACCTGCGTCAGACAGGGTTTGGATCATGGTCGCCAGACTGGCCGGTTCTGAATAGCTAATCCGGGCAGTTTCTGCAGCCAGATTGACAGACGCGCCCTGCACACCCTCAATCGCGTTCAAGGCCTTTTCAGCACGGGCGGAACACGAGGCGCAATTCAGGCCCTCAATTTGCAACGAGGTGGATTTTATGTCAGCCATTTGCTTCATGTCCCGCGGTTTTTGTAATGGGGTATGATAGATAAGGCTTTGGTGAAAAGATCAAGTCGAAGTCGCGCAGAGTTGAACGTGATCGGCTGTCTAGCGCTTTAAAGTATCACCAAATTGCAGTTTGGGTGTTAACTCCACACGTTGCGGGGCCTCTTGACCAATTGCACGCGCAGCAATAATTTCAGCAGCAATGCGGCCAATGTCGTGGCGCTCTGCGTCCATTGTCGCCAGATGTTTTGGCAAACCGCTTAACAATTCAACACCGTTAAACCCTGCCAGACCAACCTTTCCGGGTACATCGATGCCCTGCTCCAGACAATAAAGCAGCCCGCCCGCCCCGATCATGTCGTTGGAGTAATAGAGAAAATCCAGACCAGGAGATCGTTCCAAAATAGTTTTGGTCATTTCGCGCCCTTTGACCAATGCCGAGCCACCACAGTAATATTCCTGATCGGCAATTTCGATGCCGGCTTTGGCCAAGGCGTCGGTGAAGCCTTCAAAGCGTTTGCGCGCACGGTGGTCCAGCGGCATATTGGTGCCCATAAAACCGATTTTTCGATAGCCCTGTTTGATGATGGCCCTGGCCATTTTACGACCGGCGCGCCGCTGCGACAAGCCAACAACAGCATCAATGGGATCGCCATCCAGATCCATGATTTCAACGATCGGAATATCGGCGCTGCGCATCATTGCGCGCGATGCGTCGGTGTGTTCCAGCCCGGCGATGATCACACCGGACGGGCGCCACGACAGCATTTCAAACAGCACTGATTCTTCTTTTTCCGGCAGGTAATTTGTCACACCGATCACTGGCTGCAGCGGGGTTTCATCCAGCACTTTGGAAATCGAACTCATGACTTCGGGGAAAACCATATTTGAGAGCGACGGAATTATCACTGCCACCAGATTGACCCGTTGCGAGGCCAGTGCGCCGGCGATTTTATTTGGCACATAGCCCAGTTGCTTTGCCGCGGCGACGACCTTGATACGGGTTGCATCCGAAACATCACCACGCCCGCGTAAAACCCGACTGACCGTCATTTCACTAACGCCGGCAAGATCCGAAACATCGCGTAAGGTTAAGGGTCGTTTGGCGGGGTTATGTTGTGGCGACACTGGTGCAAATCCTGTTATTGGCGATTATTACTTGTGACAGGCAAATTGCGCCTTGTCCAACATTGAATATCGCCCTATGTTATCGCTAACATATTTATTCTGTGCGGCTGTAATCCTTTGGATTTGGTCTTGCCGAATAGAAAAAGGGGAGCGGTGGGCCAACAACGCTCCCCTTTATTTTACCTACATTTTAAAGACGCGGTAGATGGCCGGGATCACCAGCACTGTCAGGATGGTCGAGGTCGCCAAACCAAACAAAAGCGAAATGGCCAAGCCCTGAAAGATTGGGTCGGTCAGGATAACACCGGCGCCAATCATGGCCGCAAGGGCCGTTAACAGGATTGGTTTAAAACGGGTGGCACCGGCCGCAATCAGGATATCCAGATCCACCTTTCCCGCCCCCTCGTTTCGGATGAAATCGATCAAAAGGATCGAATTTCGCACAATTATACCCGCCAATGCGATAAAGCCGATCATCGATGTGGCTGAAAACGGAGCATTGAACAACCAATGGCCGTACATGATGCCAAGGAACGTCAGCGGCACCGGAGTTAACACGACCAATGGCAGCCGGAACGAGCCGAATTGCGCCACCACCAGAATGTAAATTCCCAGCAGCGCCACACCAAAAGCGGCCCCCATATCGCGAAATGTTACCCATGTAACTTCCCATTCGCCATCCCATAGCAAAGAGGGCTTGCTTTCGTCATCGGGCTGGCCATGCAGGATAATTTCCGGCTGCTCTATTCCCAGAGCATCCCAATCCATTTTGTCCAGCTCTTTGCCGACCGCGATCAAACCGTAAAGCGGGGCCTCGAATTGACCGGCCATTTCGCCCATCACCATTTCGGCGTAACGCCCGTTGTGGCGAAAAATCGGGAATGAGGCGCGCTCTTCAACAATCTCCACCACATCGCCCAATTCAACCACACCCCGATCACCGGGCAACACATTTGTCGGCACAGGCGTGGCCATCATGCGTTCGTCAATCACCCGATCAGACCGGTCGCGACCCACAATAATCGGGATCGGCTGGCGGCCGCTGCCACGGTGCGAATAACCCACGGTGATGTCGCCATTCAGCAGCCGCAGGGTATCTAAGGCGTCGCGTTCCTGAACGTGGTAAAATTCCAGATCATCGGCCGAAAGTTGCGCGCGCAAACGGCGTGGCCTAACCCCGAAACTGTCATCCACATCCACCACATAAGGCACGGCCTCAAAGGCTTGGCGGATCAGGCTTGCGGTTTTGCGCCGGGTTTCGGCATCGGGTCCGTAAACCTCGGCCAAAAGGGTGGCGATCACCGGTGGGCCGGGGGGTGGCTCGACTGTTTTTACGTTGGTGCCTTTTGGCATATCCATGGCTTTTAACAGCTGGCGCAGCTCCAGCGCGATTTCATGGCTCGAGCGGCTCCGGTCATGTTTTGGCAGCAGTTTTATCTGCACATCACCCAATTCAGGCAGTTGGCGCAGGAAATAATGCCGCACAAGGCCGTTGAAATTAAACGGCGAAGCGGTTCCAGCATAAGTTTGTGCCGAAACCACTTCTTCCATACCCAGCGCAATGCGCGCGGCCTGTTGGGCCACAGCATCGGTTGCCTCGACCGATGATCCTTCGGGCAAATCGATCAGCACGTTCAATTCGCTTTTGTTATCAAACGGCAACAATTTGACGGTGACATCATTGGTGTAAATTGCAGCCAGTGACCCGAATGAAACCACCACCACGATCAGCAAAAATATTGCGCTGACAAATTTTGAACGCAGCAACGGGCGGGCAACAACGGTGAATATTTTGCCTAAACGCCCCCCGGACTCGGCATCGGCACTGTGATGCAATTGGGCTTTACCGGCAATTTTCATCATCAGCCACGGAGTGACCATGACGGCGACAAAGAACGAAAATATCATCGCGGCCGAAGCATTGGCTGGAATCGGGCTCATGTATGGTCCCATCAGGCCCGACACGAACAGCATCGGCAGCAGGGCCACAACCACGGTCAGGGTGGCGACAATGGTGGGGTTTCCGACCTCGGCCACCGCGGCGATTGCAGCACCCATGCGGCTTTTCTTTTGGTCTTTCATCCCCCAGTGACGGGCGATGTTTTCGATCACGACAATGGCGTCATCCACCAAAATCCCGATCGAAAAAATCAGCGCAAACAGCGAAACACGGTTCAGGGTATAGCCCATAATCCACGAGGCAAACAGCGTCAGCAAAATCGTCATCGGGATCACGGCGGCCACCACGATGGCCTCGCGCCAGCCGATCGAAATTAGCACCAGAAAGACAATCGAAACCGTGGCAAGGCCCAGATGAAACAGCAGCTCGTTGGCCTTTTCATCAGCGGTTTCGCCGTAATCACGGGTGATTTCAACATCAATGCTATCGGGGATCAGGTTGCCTTTTAGGGTTTCAATCTTGTGTAAAATATTTTCAGCCACAATTACCGCGTTGGCACCGGCGCGTTTGGCCACAGCCAGCGTAACGGCCGGCATCCGTTCAATTTCGGCGTGACTGGGGCTGGCATGGCCATGAACGGGGTCAATACCGCCGCCGACACGCCGCAAAGTGGCGACGTGAACTTCGTCAATATCGGCGACAAAACTAACGGTGGCCACATCGCGCACATAAACCGGACGACCATCGCGCGAGGTTAGTTTCAGGTTGTTGATCTGATCTGGCGTTGACAGGGTGTTGCCCAGAATAAAGGCATTTTGTTCGCCCTGATTGCGCACAGTTCCGGCCGGAATTGTGGTGTTTGCGCCTTGAACCTTACCCACCAGTTGTTGCAAGGTGACACCATAAAGCGCCAGTTTTTCAGGATCCGGTGCCACGCGCAACGCTTCGGTGGTTTCGCCAACAATGTAGGTCAGGCCAACATCGTCGATTTTACCCAGCTCGGATTCGACCTCGCGCACGATGCGGGTCAGATCATTGGCGTTCATCGCGTCCTGACCATGGATGGGCGAAAATGTCAGCGCCACAATTGCCACATCGTTTATTCCGCGCCCGATCACCAATGGTTGCGGAATGCCAACCGGTATCCTGTCCATATTGGCGCGGATTTTATCATGCACGCGCAAAATTGCGGTTTCGGATTCAACCCCGACCAGAAAACGCGCCGTGACCATCACCTGATTATCGCGAGTGGACGAATAAACATGGTCGACCTGATCAATACCTTTGACCATGTTTTCCAAGGGTTCTGTAATCAGTTTCACCGCATCCTCGGCCTTTAAACCGACGGCCTGAATATGGATGTCGACCAAGGGCACCGAGATTTGCGGCTCTTCTTCACGCGGCAGGCTAACCAGTGCGATCATGCCGACAGCAAAGGCGGTCAGCAACAGCAAAGGGGTTAAGGGCGAGGCAATAAAGCTGCGGGTCAAGCGGCCGGCAAGACCCAGCGCGCCGGTTTGTCCGGTGTTGTCACTCATGATCGTTCACCACCTTGTCACCAGCCACCAGTCCGGTCAAAATCTCATGCAGAATCTTCCCGTCCCGGTTCACCATAGCCCCCAAAACCACGGCACGACGGATGGGTTTGTTTGCGCCTTGGACCGTGACAAAATCAATGCCGCCATGCATGGAAATCGCATCCTCGGGCACCAGCATGGCCTGACGTGTGCCAACCGGCAAACGCACAGGAACCCGCCGGCCAATGAAACGATCATCCAGATCGGCAACCTCGACATCGGCCAACACGCGGCCGCCTTCGATCTGCGGATAAATTTTAACCAGCAGCCCGGTTTTGCCTTCGCCGATTTCAATTTGCTCGCCAGCTTTTAACGTGGCCGAGTGGCGTTCAGGGATCGACAGGCGCAGGAAAACCCCGCCGCCGCCAATGATGGCAATGCTTTCGCCCGGCGTGGCAATCGCACCCTTGGAGGTCGGAACCGACAACACCACGCCATTTTCCGGCGCAATGATTTCGCCCTCGGCAACCTGTTGTTTGACCACGGCCTGATTGGACGCAATCGTGTTTATTTCACCCAGTAACACATCCACCTGTGTGGCCAGCTGCTCAAACCTTTGCTTGGTTATGACGCCGCGTTTGAATAATTCCTCGCCGCGTTTCAGATCTGTCTGTGCGGTTTTCAGGCGAGGCTTAAGGGTGTTGATTTGGGCATCCATTGCTGCCAGCTGAAACACCATTTTATCATCCCGGATAAGGGCAATGCGCTGGCCTGCCGTGACAATATCGCCCTCGCTTACATCCAGCTCGACAATCGTGCCGCTAATGCGCGCCCGTGCCGGCACCCGATCGCGGGTTTCAACCACGCCATAGACGGCCTTCCATTCGGTGATCGGCTGCGGGGTTAGAGTGAACGATTCGGCTTGGGCAATATTTGCGCCCAGAATTACCAAGAGGAACGGTAAAATATACTTCATATCAGTGCCCTTTGCTAGCGACCAAGGTTGGATAACATATCTTGCTACAAAAATATAGCTTTAGATAGTGTGAACACATATTCACAATCATGAATTCGTATAGCAAATCAAAACTATAGGGTAAAGGCAAAAGAGGTGAGGATAAAATCGCCCTTTCTTAAGATCAGGTAGGCTCATAAATATCGGAGTGAAAAAATTCTTTGGACTGACGTGCTATGAAAATACCACCCTTGCCGTTCACTGTAACTGACTGGTCAAATGCGCCTGAAAGCAAACATCCCGGCGAGTCAGGTTATGCGCTATGGCGTACAATTAATATTGGCGATATTCACATTCGTCAGACTGAATGCTCTGCGGGATATTTAGTCGACCACTGGTGTGATCGGGGGCATATTTTTATGTTCTTGTAAGGGGAATTGGTGTCCGAACTAAAAGACGGTCGTAAAACAACGATGACTGCGGGGATGAGCTATCAGGTTTCAGATTATAGTGACGCAGCACACCGCTCTTCAACGAAAAGCGGGGCCAAGATATTCGTTATCGATTAACTTACGGCCGATGATCTGGCGCTCAATAATTCAGGTCATATCGGGTGTGAGAGTATATTATAATTTAGATGATTCATTGCGATTTCTTCTGGAAATCTGCATGAGACATGCGTATCCCTCACTCAGCCTGATCTGGCCCCGTGGCTCAACTGGATAGAGCAGCCCCCTCCTAAGGGGCAGGTTGGTGGTTCGAATCCACCCGAGGTCACCAAATCTACAAATAAAAACAAGCCATTGCGACATATTCGGCAACGCGATTTACAAGATCGTGCAGGATATTGCAGCTTCTGTACGCGAACATGTAAAGAACACCGGTACAAAACCTGTTCAACTCGATCTGCTAGGAAAATGGCAAGGGTCCCCCGGAAAACGAAAAAACCCCAGATCGGCGGCAACCGAAACTGGGATCAAATCATTGTCAAAAGCGTGTAGCTTTCAAAGGGATACTAACGCAAAGCGAGCTCTAAATGCAATTGGCAATCCCTCGGCCATTTCAGAAACTGAGGTTGCATCATGAGTGCTACCTTCACGCATCAGGGCCTGCCCAAGGGAACGAAACCGTTTGATTTGCTCGATATCCTACATAGCCTTCGAAGTAACCTGGTCTTGTCCCGCTTACGTTAGATCGGAAGAGCGTCGTGTAGGGAAAGAGTG
>DOHJ01000076.1:0-5141 GCA_003535335.1 Paracoccaceae bacterium
GTTTAGCGCTTCTGCCTATTTCAGTTCCGCCAAATTCAAATCCACCACCAGATTTAACGATGTGCGGTTTTTATCGGCCGTGCCGCAGTTTCATGCGGCTGAAATTTATGATGATACCACCTTTCCCCTGCCCGATGATTACCGCGATAACTGGCCACCTGTTAAGGGCAAAGTAAAGCTGGCAGGCAAAGACGACCCTGTAACGGTAATGGCCGCCGCCGAGCAAAAACGCGCCTATAACCGGTTGCGGCTGTTTATGAACAAAACCCTGCAAACCGACGAAGAGCAGTTTTTTCACCGGATGGAAATGCGTTGCAAGCGCGAGGTTGAGCCGAATTGGTGGGTCAAGCGGCTTTATGATCTGTTCAACGTGGTATCGGGTTACGGCAGCAGCATCGGCAGGCCGGCATTCTGGCTGTTTGTGCTGTGGATTCCGGCGGCGATTGGCAAGGTAAAGCCACAGGAAAACTGGTGGCCGGTTTGGGATACGATTATACCGGCGATGGCCTGGAGTTTTGGTAATCTGACCCCGTTTTTTGGATTTTACCGGCGGTATTTCAAGGATGAAACGGTCATTGATTCATTGTTGTTTTATAGCGGTGTTCAAACCGTGTCCGGTTTTATACTGGTGTTTTTGCTGGGTCTGGGGATACGCAACCGGTTCAGGCTGCGCTAGGTGTGAAGGCTATCGCATGTGGACGCTTTACAAAAAATTCGTGACAATTTTACAGAAATGACCGCTATCTGTCACCGAATCGGCGCCAATGTGGAATTCTGACAATCACATTAGGAGCTCTGCAATGAAATTTTCATCTATTGCGCTTTGCGCTGCTGCTGGCACATTGGCGCTGCCCGCCATGGCCAAGGACCCCGGCTATGTCGGCGGTATTGAAATTATTCGCGGTGATGGGGCCGCGATACCCCCCGAAATGGCCCAAGGCACGGTTTTTCTGGATGCCAACCGGAATTTTAAACTGGATGGGGGCGAGCAGGGTTTGCAAGGTGTTATCGTATCCAATGGGCGCGAAGTTATTCTGACCGATGCCGATGGCAAATACCAGCTGCCGGCCTATGACGATATGAACCTGTTTGTGGTAAAACCGGCCGAATATCTAACGCCGGTCAGTGCCGATATGGTGCCGCAATTTTCCTATGTGCATAAAGCCAAAGGATCACCCGAGCTGCGCTTTGGCGGAATTGCGGCGACCGGTGATTTGCCGCAAGCCGTTAATTTTCCGATGGTCAAAGACCCCGCAGGCAGTGATTTTCGCTGCATGGCGTTTGGAGATGCGCAGCCATATACCAATCAGGAAGTGTCGTTTGTGCGGGAAACTGTTGGCAAGATGTTGGCACATGAAGACATGTCAAATGTGGAATGTCTGATTTTTGCCGGGGATGTGATGGGCGATGATCTGTCGCTGTATCCGCGGTTTAAAAATATTATTTCGGTGGGGAATACGCCGCAATATTTTGTTGGCGGCAACCATGATCTGGATTTTGATGCAGAAAGCGATCAGCACAGTTTTGATACATTTCGCCGCGAATGGGGGCCGGAATATTGGGCTGCCGAAATTGGCGGTGTGTTTTTTATCGGTCTGGATAATGTGCGCTATCCTTGTAACGGCGTGGATGAGCATCCGTTTTGCGCGTCCGACCGCAAGCACACCTATAATGGCGTGGTTTCGGGTCGCCAGCTGGAGTGGCTTGCCAATCTGTTGCCGCATGTGCCGCAAGACAAGTTGATCGTTTTAACGGCGCATATTCCGTTCCAGACATTTACCGATAATACCGCAGCCAAGCACCAGACCGACAACCTGCACGAGTTGGCGCATTTGCTGGAGGGGCGCAAGGTTTTGGGGCTGGCGGGTCACACGCACACCACCGAAAATATCGAAAAGGGCGAGGGCTATGAGGGCTGGCATGAACACACCGGTTTGGCCAAGGCTCCGTTTGACCAGATCATAACCGGTGCTGTATCGGGCAGCTGGTGGGCCGGTGATTTTAACGACCAAGAAGTGCCGCACGCAACCCAGCGTTTGGGGTCCCCGCGCGGATTTTATGATCTGGCTTTTAGCGGTGCCAGCTACAAAGATACGTTTCGCACCTTTCACACCACGGTTGAGCGTCAGTTGCACGCCGGTTTTAACACACCGCGGTTTCGCAAATGGGCCGAGGCGCTGATTTCTTATACGGATCTTTACGGCACGCCGTCCGAGGTGCTGCCGCCGGTCACCCGCAATGATCTGGCCGACCCTTATATGCTGACCCGGGCTGATCTTGACGGTGGCAGCTGGGTTGCGGTCAATGTCTGGAATGGTTCAAAATCATCAAAGGTGTCTGTCAGCATTGATGGGGCTGATCCGATCATGGCCAGCCGGACCCAGCAGGGGACAGGCGAAGCCAAGAAAAAGGGTGTGGAATGGGCCGATCCGGTTGCGTTGCTTAAACAATCCACCCAAGGGCGCATCACCTTTCGGTCGGATCGCGGCGGCGATGAAACGGCCGGATTTACGACATGGCGAGGGGACGAGTGGCAAGGCGTTGCCGGGCCTTTCCAGAAATGGATGCTGACTGATAATTCCCAGCATCTGTGGCGTGCTGATCTGCCTGCCGATTTGTCTGCAGGAATTCATATCATGGAGGTAATCACAGTGGATACACATGGCCGTAAGTTTTCGGTGGATTATACTTTTGAGGTGGTAGAAGAGATGCCGCAGATGAGCTGGCGCAAACATCTCTGGGAATAACGGATGTCCCCCCGGCAGATATAGCACAGGGGCAGGGTCGAGGGATCCTGCCCTTTGGTCTGTGGTTATGCCGGATGATAGGTTTTTCAGGCCGAGCCACCCACGGTAATGCCGCCGATCATCAGGGTTGGCTGGCCCACCCCGACCGGCACCCATTGCCCCGCCTTGCCGCAATTGCCAATGCCCGGGTCCATTGCCATGTCATTGCCGATGGCGCGGATTTGTTTCATGGCGTTTGGCCCGTCGCCGATCAGGGTTGCGCCTTTGACCGGAGCGCCGATTTTACCGTTTTGCACGCGGTAGGCTTCGGTGCAGGAAAACACGAATTTGCCGTTGGTGATGTCAACCTGACCGCCACCAAAACCGACCGCATAAATCCCGTCTTTTAGATCGGCCACAATATCGGCGGGATCAGTTTCACCGCCCAGCATAATCGTATTGGTCATGCGCGGCATTGGCGTGTGTGCGTAACTTTCGCGCCGCCCGTTTCCGGTGGGGGCAACCCCCATCAGCCGCGCGTTTTGGCGGTCTTGCATGTAGCCCGTCAAGACACCGTCCTCGATCAGCAGATTGCGCTGCGAAGGGGTGCCTTCGTCATCAAAGCTGATGGAGCCGCGCCGGTCAACGATGGTGCCGTCATCGATTACGGTCACACCCTTGGCCGCGACTTGGGTGCCGATCAGGCCGGAAAAAGCCGAGGTTCCTTTGCGATTGAAATCACCTTCCAAACCATGGCCCACAGCCTCGTGCAGCAAAATGCCGGGCCAGCCGGGGCCAAGCACGATGTCCATCGCGCCAGCCGGAGCCGGAATGGCGGTTAGGTTGACCAGCGCAATGCGCAGGGCCTCGCGCGCCACGGGTTGCCAATGCCCGGGGGTGATCAGCATGCTCAGTCCAGCCCGCCCACCGCCGCCCATGGAGCCGCTTTCGCGTCGTCCGGCATCTTCGACGATCACCGAAATATTGATCCGCGACATGGGGCGCACATCGCGCATGATGTTGCCCTCGGGGCGCAGGATTTCGATTTCTTGCAGGCTGGCGGCGATGGTGGCCGAAACCTGAATGACACGTTTATCAAGCGCGCGGGTGAAGGCGTTAATTTCTTGCAGGATGTCGATTTTAGCCGGAAATGTAGCGTCATCCATCGGGTTTTGATCGGAGTAAAGCCGCTGGTTGGTGGAGCTGGGCGCATCGGCCCAAGTGCCGCCGCCATCACCCACGGCCAAGCCGGTGGTTTTGGCTGCGCGGGTAATCGCGGCCTCGGATATTTCGGATGAATGCGCATAGCCGGTGGTTTCACCTTTTACAGCACGCAAGCCGAAACCTTCGGTCGCGTCATAGCTGGCGGTTTTGATTTTGCCATCGTCAAACACCAGCACTTCGGAGCGACTGCGCTCAAAGAACAGCTCGCCATCATCGGCACCGTTGGTGGCCTTTTTTAGCAAGGCAAGGGTGCGGTCATAATCAAGCGTGGTTTGCAGCGGGCGGAATTGGGTGTCTGACATGGGGGCCTCTTGGCTGGTTTTGTCACGTGTCTAGTATGATTTGGTGTGGAAAGGGAAGTGGTATAGGTTTTTGCCTCCGGCGGGGATATTTAGCGAACAATAATGGGCCCGGGCGCCTTCAAATTTCAAGGTTTGGGATGACAGCGCCATGCTTGTGGCGTAAGAGGCGCTGGATGGATGGTTAGTAGTAGCAAGAAAGAGCAGCAAAATGCGATATATTTCAACCCGTGGCAAGGCACCTGAACTGAGCTTTGAAGAGGCAATGTTGACGGGGCTGGCGCGTGATGGTGGTTTATATGTTCCGGCCGAAATTCCGATAATGGCGGCAGCGGATATCGCGGCGCTGGCGGGGTTGGGTTACGAGGATGTTGCTTACCGCGTGATGCGCCCGTTTGTTGAAGGCAGTTTTGGCGATAGCGAGTTTGCCGATATTATTGGCCGGGCTTATGGCGGTTTTGGCCATGATGCGCGCGCGCCGATGGTGCAGCTGGGGGCGAACCATTTTCTGTTAGAATTGTTTCACGGACCGACCTTGGCGTTCAAGGATTTCGCCATGCAGCTGATTGGCCAGATGTTTCAAACGGCTTTGGCCAAACGCGGCGAGAGGGTGACGATTGTCGGGGCGACTTCGGGTGATACCGGATCCGCCGCGATCGAGGCCTTCAAGGGGCTGGATGCGGTGGATGTGTTTATCATGTATCCGCATGGCCGGGTGTCGGATGTGCAGCGCCGCCAGATGACCACGCCGGATGAAAGTAATGTGCATGCGCTGGCGGTGGACGGGGATTTTGACGACTGCCAAGCCCGCCTGAAAGACATGTTCAACGATTTTAAATTCCGTGACACCGTGCGATTGGCTGGCGTGAATTCGATCAACTGGGGCCGGGTT
>DOHJ01000076.1:5538-11528 GCA_003535335.1 Paracoccaceae bacterium
GGCGATATTTTTGCCGGCTATATTGCCCGTAAAATGGGCCTGCCGATAGAAAATCTGGTAATTGCCACCAATCAGAACGATATTTTGCACCGCACCCTGAAAACCGGCAGCTACAGCCAGAAAGGTGTGACGCCTTCAATCAGCCCGTCGATGGATATTCAGGTGTCCTCGAATTTTGAGCGCGCCTTGTTTGATGCGTATGGTCGTGATGGCAGTGCAGTTGCGCAATTGATGGATGAATTGCAGTCAAATGGTGAATTTAAAATTTCACAGGGCGCGATTTCGATGTTGCGTGATACCTTTGTTTCGGGCTCTGCATCCGAGGCGCAAACCATGGCAATGATCAAGGCGATGAAACAGCGTACTGGCGAGGTTTTATGCCCGCATTCGGCCGTTGCTGTAAAAGTGGCCGAGGAGCATTTGGGTGCCGAGCCAATGATTACGCTGGCCACGGCCCACCCTGCCAAATTTCCCGATGCGGTGAATGAGGCCTGTGGCATCCATCCGCCGCTTCCGGCCCATATGGCCGATTTGTTCAAGCGCGATGAACGGTTCACGCAGGTTGCCAATGATTTGGAGGCGCTAAAAGCGTTAATTCTGGATCGGGTTACTAAATGAGCATCCAGTTTCACACCTTAAGCAACGGTTTTCGTATCGTTACCGAAAATATGCCAAGCCTTGAATCCGCCTCGCTGGGTATTTGGGTGGCCGCCGGTGGTCGTCACGAGCGGGTTGAGCAAAACGGCATTGCGCATTTCCTGGAACATATGGCGTTTAAGGGCACAAAAACCCGCAGTTCTCTGGATATTGCCGAAGCAATCGAAGACGTTGGCGGTTTTATCAACGCTTATACCAGCCGCGAAATGACAGCCTATTACGTGCGGGTTTTGGGCGGCGATGTGCCGCTGGCGCTGGACGTGATTTCGGATGTTTTGCTAAATCCTGTGTTTGATCCAAAAGAGATTGAGATTGAACGCGGTGTGATTTTGCAGGAAATTGGTCAATCTCTGGATACGCCCGATGATGTGGTTTTTGACTGGTTGCAAGAGGCGGCCTATCCAAAACAGGCCATCGGGCGCAGCATTTTGGGGCCGGCCGAGCGGGTGAAATCGTTTAATAGAAATGATTTAAACGGTTTTGTCTCTGAACAATACGGACCTGAGCAGCTGATCTTATCAGCGGCCGGTGCGGTTGATCACGACAGTCTTGTGGCCGAGGCCGAGCGTCTGTTTGGTGGATTGGCGCGGGGCACCAGCACTGCGGTTGAGCCTGCCAAATTTGAGGGCGGCGAGATCCGCGAGGTTAAAGATCTGGAACAGGCGCATTTTACAATGGCGTTCGAGGGGCCAAATTATCTTGCTGACGATATTTTTACAGCCCAGATTTTTGCCAGCGCATTTGGCGGCGGTATGTCGTCACGATTGTTTCAGGAAGTGCGCGAAAAACGCGGGCTGTGTTATACGATTTTTTCACAAGCCAGCGCATTTGTAGACAGCGGAATGTTGATGATTTATGCAGGCACCAGCGGCGATCAGCTAACGGAACTGGCCGAAATTACCGTGGACGAAATCAAACGCGCCGCCGATGATATGTCGGAAGTTGAAATCGCCCGCGCCCGCACGCAAATGAAGGCAGGAATGCTGATGGGGCTGGAAAGCCCTGCATCGCGGGCCGAGCGCATGGCGCGGCTGGTGATGATTTACGGACAGGTGCCGCCATTGGCCGAAACCATCGCCAAAATTGACGCTGTCGATGTGGCGGGGGTCAGAAATTTTGCCGCAGGTTTAGCGCAAAATGCCAATGCAGCGCTGGCGCTTTACGGGCCGGTTGCAGACGCGCCAATGTTGGATAATTTGAAAACGCGGCTTATGTCCTGATGCTGAAACGGCGGCGTAAAATCCAGCTTGAAACCGAGCGGATGATCCTGCGCGCTCCGATTCATTCCGATTTTAAGGCGTGGTCCAGATTGCGCCGTGAAAGCGAGGGTTTTCTAGCCCCGTGGGAGCCAAGCTGGAGCGATGATCATCTGACGCGCAAGGGGTTTGCCAATCGGGTTTACTGGTCGCAGAGATCCATTTCGGCAGGCACGGCAATGCCGGTGTTTTTGCAGCGGCGCGAGGATGGCGCGCTGATGGGGGCAATCACGTTGGACAATATCCGGCGCGGACCAGCACAGGCCGCAACCTTGGGTTATTGGGTCGGCGTGCCATTTGCGCGAATGGGATATATGAGCGAGGCGATTGCCGCCTTGGTGCATCACGCATTTACCGCGCTTGACCTAAGCCGGATCGAGGCCGCCTGTTTGCCGGAAAATGCAGCTTCGCGCGGGGTGCTGGAAAAGGCAGGTTTCAAATACGAGGGCGTGGCGCAAAGTTATCTGCAAATTGACGGCCGCTGGCGCAATCATGTGCTTTATGCCAATCTGCGGCATGATCGACGCGGCAAAACCGATACTGGTTAGATTGTTTGTGGTTTTCAATACAAGGTTGTTCTACGATGTTAAACCCTGCCGATGATAAATTTCTCGACCAATTGCGGGCTGAACTGCCTGACAGGGCTGTTTGCCCGATAGATCAAAAATACCTGCAAGAACCGCGCGGGCGTTTTAACGGTATCGGGGCTGCTTTACTACGCCCTGCGAGCGTTGAAGAGGTTGCAAAAATTGTGCGTGTTTGTGCGGATGCGCAGGTTGGAATTGTTCCCTTTGGCGGTGGCACGGGGCTGGTTGGTGGGCAAATTATGCCGGATGGCCCTGCGCCCGTGATCTTGTCCATGGAGCGGATGAATGCGGTGCGAAATGTCTGGGCAAATGAAAATGTTATTGTGGCCGAGGCGGGCGCGATTTTGCAAGATGTTCAACAGGCCGCCGAGCAGGTGGACCGGCTGTTTCCGCTGACTTTGGCGGCGCAAGGATCCTGCCAGATCGGTGGCAATCTGGCCACCAATGCGGGTGGTGTGAATGTGCTGCGCTACGGCAATACGCGCGCCCTGTGTTTGGGTCTGGAGGCCGTGTTGCCAAATGGTGAAATCTGGCACGGGTTAAAGCGGCTGCGCAAAGATAACACGGGTTATAATCTGCGCGATCTGCTGATCGGATCCGAAGGCACGCTGGGTGTGATCACGGCTGCATCCTTGCGGTTGTTCCCGCAACCCGCATCAAACGGAGCCGCGTTGATGGTGGTGCCTGACCCTGCGGCGGCGCTTGAATTGTTGTCCTTGGCACAGCAGTATTGCGGCGAAACCATTTCGGCCTTTGAATTGATCAGCGGCATGGGCTTGCGGTTTTTGGCCGAAACCATGCCGGAGCTGCGCCAACCTTTTGACAAGGCACCAGATTGGATGGTGCTGATTGATTTGGGTGTGGGGCGCGATCAGGATGCAAATACCATGTTGGAGGGGCTGTTTCTGGCCGCAAATCAGGCCGGTTTGGTTAACGACGGGCTGGTCGCCCAGAATGACGCGCAGCGGCGGCAGTTTTGGGGGGTGCGTGAAAGCATACCCGCGGCCAACAAACATATCGGTTCGATTGTCTCGAATGACATTTCGGTGCCTTTGTCTGTTTTGCCTGAATTTATCAAACGCGGCATCGACAAGCTGGCAAAAATTGGCGATTTTCGCATCAATTGTTTTGGCCATTTGGGCGATGGAAACCTGCATTACAATGTGTTTGCGGGGCAGGGCCGCAACCGCGATGAATATGAACATCTGCGCGGCAAAATCAAACAATGCGTGCATGATCTGGTGGCTGAGTATGGCGGCTCGTTTTCGGCCGAACACGGGGTTGGCCGGATGAAAGTTGCTGATCTGGCCCGTTACGGTGATCCTGCCGGTTTGGCGGCAATGAGGGCGATCAAGGCGGCGCTTGATCCGCAAGGGATTATGAACCCGGGCGCGGTGTTGGGCTAGAGCTGCCAACCTTATAGCATTTACAGATTGCATTTGGCAGGTTGCGATAGGTTTCAAAGCCCAGTGCCGCATAATACCCCAAGCCCAGCCGGTTTTCGGTGCCAATTGTGGCATCAATATCTGTGATTTTGCCATTGCGTGCGGCCTGAAGCGTTGCGGCAAATAAGGCCGAGCCTATCCCGCGCCTGCCGGCATTCAGGTTTACATAAGTTCCGATAATCCCCCATCCGGTTCTAACCCCGTAAGGGTTGCCATCGGTGGCGATTATCAGGGACTGAAAACCAAGGATTTCGGCGTTATTACCCTCTGCCACGCAGCACAGGATTTTATCGGGGTGTTCAATGTAATGCTGGATGATGTGGTCTGGATCACTGCGCCTTTGGCTTTGCAACATGCTAAGAATTGGGCCTAATACGGCGCTCATACCTGTGGCATCTTTGTGGGTGGCAGGCCTTATTGCCGGTATTACAGTGGGTTTTTTAACTGGCATTGGCGCGTCGGTTGCTGCTACGGCGCAGTTTTTTGCGAAACACGTCGGATCGTGGGATCCAGGTGTATTTTTCATCTTTCAACGTAGGGGCCCAATAAAGCACCCCGCCATTGCGCCACGGATCCAGCACAATGCCCTGATCCTGACCATGCCCGCGCTGGCTGATGATCACCGTGCTGTGCTCGATCAAAAAAGTGCTGTCAGAATTTGCGATGGCACGGTGCAAGGACAGGGTTTTGAAATTTTCCTGTGCAAGCCGGTTTTGCATATCATCCGCCCAATGCCAGCACAGACCGCGCGGCCGCAGGCGTTGATTTACCTTGGAATTATGGATTAACGGATGATCGGTGATGCCGTACTCTTTTGCCAGCCGGTTGGGGTAAAGCATGGCAATTTCAGCGGCGCGTTCGGCCTCTTCCGGATCAATTTCGCTGCCAAGAGATTTTATGCCCCGGGCCAGATCTGCAATTTCATTTTGACTTGCAAGCGGTGGGCCGCCAGCAGGTGGGCTGGCACAACCGGCAACGATTGTCAGGGCAAAAAGTACCAGTAGTTTTGCAAATTGTCGGATCATCCTTGCGTCGTCCTTTAGCTGATTTAGCGATAGATTTCGCATGGGGTAGCGATAAAAGAAACCATTGTCCAGAAAACCCACGCAGATGTGATTTGAAAAGGTGCAGTGTTTCGAAAAGGCGCAGCATGCAAAACAAGCGAACGCCCCGTCGGGGGGCGACGGGGCGTTCATCTTTGTTTTGCAAACAGAGTCTGCTCCCAAGCAGACAATATATGATTACAGTGATTCTGATTAAAGAAGGGTTTATGCGCCCTCGAATTCACAAAGAACGTTTACATCCATATCCATGTCTTCCAGCACCTTGCGCCCGCCCAGTTCAGGCAAATCAATGATGAACGAGGTCGAAACTATTTCGCCTCCCAATCGTTCAATCAGTTTAATACCGGCCGCAGCGGTGCCCCCGGTGGCCAACAAATCATCGACTACCAACACCCGCTCGCCGGCTTTGATTGCGTCATCGTGGATTTCCATCACCGCTTCGCCGTATTCAAGGGTGTAGGCCTCGGAAATCACCGCGCCGGGCAGTTTGCCTTTTTTGCGGATCGGCACAAAACCGAGCGTTAACTGATGCGCAATTGCGCCGCCTAAAATAAAGCCGCGCGCCTCAAGCCCGACGACTTTGTCAATTTGCAGGCCAGCGTAGGGGTGCAGCATTTGATCCACCGCCATCCGAAAGCCGCGCGGGTCCGAAAGCAGGGTGGTCACATCGCGAAACATGATGCCCTCATGGGGGAAATCAACGATTGTGCGGATGTAGTCTTTGACGGTTTTCATGAGTTTTTTCCTTGGGTGATCAGGCGCATCAGCGTTTCCAGTGGTCCGCGTTTAGTGATACGGGACCAGATCACAGCATACAATGATGTTATTGCGATAAATCCGGTGGAAATGGTGAAAATTTCGGTGGCCGAAAGGGATCCGTCAAGTTTGCCCAAGGCGTGCAGTGTGCCCATGCCGAACAGGATGTGGGCAACATAAAGTGTCAGGCTTTGACGGCCCGGGTTTGCCAGCCACGGGGTGATT
>DOHJ01000074.1 GCA_003535335.1 Paracoccaceae bacterium
TAAATATTGTAATCCGTCTCGACATGTAAAAAATCTTTGACAAAATCGCTGGCCGGGGATTCGCGTATCCGTTGTGGCGTGTCGAATTGCTCGATTTTTCCTTTGTTCATGATGGCCACCCGGTCTGCCAGCTCCCAAGCTTCGGTTTGATCATGGGTTACTAAAATGGCCGCAACATTCAGGCTGCGTTGCAATGTGCGCACCGACCGACGCAAAGATTGGCGCACTTTTGCGTCCAGGGCGCTAAATGGTTCATCCAGCAATAACAGCTGCGGATTTATCGCCAAGGCCCGCGCCAAGGCAACCCGCTGTTTTTGCCCGCCAGACAGTTGAGCCGGAAACCTGTCGGCAAAACTCTCCATTTCAATCATGGCTAATAATTTCTGCACCTGCTGTTTGATTTCCTGTCGGCCCAGACGGTTTTTTCTGGGGGCGATTTTTAGACCAAAGCCAATATTATCTTCTACATTCATATGTTTGAACAATGCGTAATCCTGGAACACCATGCCAAATCTGCGCTTGCCTGCGGGCAGGTTTGTGATGTCGGCTCCGTTAATAACCAGATGGCCACCGTCCGGTTGTTGCAGCCCCGCGATGATATTCAGCAATGTGGTTTTTCCCGAACCCGATGGCCCCAGCAAAGCGATAAATTCACCAGCTTCAACCGCAAAGGATACTTGGTCAAGCACCAGAACGTCACCGTAATATTTTTGGATGTCAGTTGTTATAAAGATCATCTTTGTGCCCCTGAATGCGTTCGTGATTGAGGATGAAGCAGCGCAATTAAGGCCCGCAAAATAAGTGTGACCAATGCCAGCAATGTCAAAACCGTTGCAGCGGCAAATGCGCCGGTTGCGTTATAGTCATTATATAACATTTCGACCTGCAAAGGCAGGGTCATGGTTTCGCCCCTGATTGAACCGGAAACCACGCTAACTGCGCCAAATTCGCCCAATGCGCGGGCCGTTGCCAAAATTGCCCCGTAGACCAAGGCCCATAAAATATTCGGCAGCGTAACAAACCACAAGATTTGCCAGCCATTAGCCCCCAGCGTCAAGGCCGCCTTTTCCTCGTTTTCGCCAGTCACCATCAACACTGGCAGAACTTCCCTGACAATAAACGGGCAGGTTACAAAAAATGAAACTAAAATTATGCCGGTCAAATTAAACATTAACTGAATGCCAAACGGATCAAGCGCTGAACCCACCGGCCCGTAGGCGCCGTAAATTAACAAAAAACACAGACCCGCAACGATAGGCGAGATCGCTAAAGGCATCTCAATGAGCACCAGCAACAATCGCCGGCCAAAGAACCTGTATCTGGCGATGGCCCATGCCGCCGCTACCCCAAAGACGATATTCACCGGCAAAACAATGAGCGCGGTTGCAATGGTTAGCCAGATTGCAGCCAGAGTATCGGGGTGGCTGATGTTGGCCCAGTAAACATCCCAACCCTCGGAAAACGCGCGGTGGTAAATTGAAACAATCGGTAAAATCACCATCACAGCCATGAAGGCAAAGGCCGTGCCAATTAAGATGTAATGACGCAGTAACATAATCAGCTCCCTTGCTCTAGCCGGCGGTAGATTGCGGTTTGGGCAATGTTAATGCCCAGCAGTAATATCAGCGATAAGCCAAGCATACTGCCGGCAATTGCCGAGGCCGCGGGGTAGTCAAATTCATCCAGCCGGATCATCACCAAAAGCGAAGCAATTTCGGTTTTGTAAGGTAAATTTCCGGCAATGAAAATAACTGCGCCAAATTCACCCAAAGAGCGCACAAATGACAAACCGACACCGGTTAATATTCCGGGGGTCAGTTGGGGAAAGATTACTTTTGTGAAAATCTGCAAATCCGTTGCGCCCAAGGTTTTGGCGGCGGCCTCTGCACAATGGTCCAGTTCTTCGATCAGGGGTTGAATGGATCTGACTGCAAATGGTAAGGATGTGAAAACCATTGCAATGACTATCCCCCAATATGTGTAGGATATTTTAATGCCCATTGGCTCCAGTATTTGACCGATCCAGCCATTTTTATCGTATAAAGACACCAGCGCAATACCGGCAACTGCCGTGGGCAGGGCAAATGGCAGGTCAACAAGTGCATCAATCATGGTCCGGCCAAAAAACCTGTAGCGCACCAACACCCAGGCCAGCAACAAGCCAAACACACCGTTAACCAAGGTTGCCAGCGCCGCCGCACCAATTGTGACCCGCAACGAGGCCAAAGTGCGTTCAGAGGTCATAATATGCCAATAATCGGCAAAGCTTAGCTGCGCCATTTGCCATGCCAGACCAGACAGCGGCAATAAAATGATCAAGGTCACAAAAAGCAGCGTAATGCCCAGACTAAGAGGCAGTCCGGGCAATGCGCTGCCGGGTTTTTTCACCCTGCTAAAGCTATTATAATTTGGCATGAAAACACCCACATTCCCCCGCTTTTAAACGGGGGATATTTTATTATCTACGTTGCAGTCTATCAAACACACCGTCTGTTGCAAAATGGGTTTTGTTGGCATCGGGCCAGCTGCCGAATACATCCTCAACTGTAAACAATTTTACTTGCGGAAAGTTATCGGCATTGGCTTTGACAACTTCTGGGTGGTTCACCCTGTTGTTAAACGAAACGATGATTTCCTGACCTTCTTTGCTATAAAGAAAATCCAGATAAGCCTTGGAAACCTGCTCGGTTCCACGGGATTTGGCAATCTTTTCAACTACGGCCACAGGGAATTCGGCCAGAATTGAAATCGAGGGAACCACGCGGTCATAGGCACCATCGGCCTCTTTGGCGCGAATGTTTTCCACTTCGGCCTCAAAGGTAATCAGCACATCGCCAATTCCACGTTCAACAAATGTAGTGGTTGCGCCGCGCCCGCCGGTATCAAAAACCGCTACATTTTTAAGGATTTTGCGCAAAAATTCTTCGGCGGCCTTGTGATCGCCACCATTTTTATTCAGGGCGAACGCATATGCCGATAAATATGTATATCTGCCATTGCCGGATGTTTTGGGATTGGGAAAAACCAGCGAAACATCGTCGCGGGCCAGATCATCCCAGTCTTTGATGCCTTTGGGGTTGCCACCGCGCACCAGAAAGGCCGGCAATGAATAATAAGGCGAAGCGTTGTTGGGCAAATCTGCCTGCCAGCTGTTTGAAACAAATCCGCCTTTATCGGCTAGCACCTGCACATCCAGCACCTGATTAAATGTTACCAGATCCGCTTGCAAACCTTGTAAAATTGCCCGTGCCTGCTTGGACGATCCGGCATGGCTTTGCCGAACGCTTAATATTTGCCCGGTTTCTGCCTGCCATTTTGCAATGAAAACAGGGTTAATTTTTGCGTATAATTCACGTGCGATATCGTATGAAACATTTAGTATTTCAACGTTTTCGGCTCTAAGATTTGTTGCTGTGCTTGATAGGCCAATCAAGGCAATAGCGATTATTTTACGTAACATGGTGGTTTCTTTCATTTTATGCAAATGGCCAAATTTCAGGTGACCCAAATTGCATGCTTATTTTCCGCTCTTTTTAGAGCAAAGTTTGGCTGTTTTCTCGGTTTATTAACTACAACAAGCAAACATGGTATTCTCCTGAATCTGAATAATGGCTGTATACTTAGCGTGACTTATGATCAATATTCAGCAATCAGCAATGGTTTTAAGTAATAAATGAATTATATTTCGTTTTAGGGTTAAGGAGCTAAATAAATGACATCAACCAAAACAGGAAGCGGGAAACCATTTGTGCTTGATGATGCCGACAAGCAAATATTGCGTATTTTACAAGCAGATGCAACGCTGCCGCTTGAGGCTGTTGCGACCAAAATCGGTCTTTCAAAGACTGCGGTCTGGAACCGCTTGCAACGCATGCGCCAAGAGGGGCTTATTCTTAAAACCACCCTTTTGCTGGATGCTGAAAAGGCCGGGGTGACGGAAACATTTTTTGTTGCGATCAAGACCTCAAAGCATAACGATACATGGTTAAATCAACTGCAAAAAATTGTTCTCGAAATTCCAGAGATTACCGAGGCGCATAGGCTAAGCGGTGATATCGATTATTTGCTAAAGGTGCGGGTCAAATCAACCAAAGACTTTGATCGGTTTTACAAGCATCTGGTGTCTGAAATCGAACTTTATAATGTGACGTCCAATCTTTCTATGGAGGTTCTGAAAGAAGAAAATACGCTTCCTTTATAACCAAATTATCAATTGGGGTTGGTCATTTGAAATAGTGTATCAGAATATTGTCTGACGTTTTGAATAAATGCTGAATTTTAAGAAAATCGAAATAAAATTACGGCATCTTGCACCACAACCTAATGCTGGGTATCAACCTTGTGACACTATAAGCAGAGCCAGAAAACCTGGTTGCTATAAATGATGAGATCTCTATATGAAAAAGGCTTTTATTACAGGAATAACAGGTCAAGACGGGGCCTATCTGGCTAAACTATTAATTGAAAAAGGTTATGAGGTGCACGGTGGTGTTCGCCGGATATCGCAACCGATATTGTCGCGTCTGGAATGGCTGGGTGTTGAAAAAGATGTGCATCTACATGAATTTGATTTGGCTGAAATTAACAATATTCACCGGGTTGTTCGTGAAACTGAAGTGGACGAATTTTACAATTTGGCGGCTCAAAGCTTTGTTGGATCGTCTTGGAATTTACCGGTTTATGCCGGGGATGTGAATGGCCTCGGGGTTGTGCGAATTTTGGATTGTCTGCGCACGTTGGCACCGCAAACACGGTTTTATCAGGCATCAACTTCTGAAATGTTCGGTTTGGTGCAAGAGGTGCCGCAATCTGAAACCACCCGCTTATACCCGCGCTCTCCTTATGGTGTTGCAAAGGTTTATGGCCATTATATTACTACGAACTATCGTGAATCATTTGGTTTGCACGCCTCAAGCGGAATATTATTCAACCACGAAAGCCCCTTGCGCGGCAAAGAATTTGTCACGCGCAAGATCACAATGTCCTTGGCCAAGATTGCACGTGGTGCGGATGCGCCTTTGGAATTGGGCAATATGGACGCGCGGCGTGATTGGGGGTTTGCGGGCGATTATGTCAAGGGTATGTGGCAGATGTTGCAACAAGAAGCTGCCGATGATTATGTTTTGGCAACCGGTGTGACGACCACGATTCGCGATTTTGTCAGCTATGCAGCTCAAACCCTGAATATGGATCTGGAGTGGAGCGGCAGTGGTATTGATGAAACAGCAACAGAGCGCAAAACCGGTAAAACCGTGGTGGTGATTAATGAAAAATTCTATCGCCCGGCCGAAGTTGATCTGCTTATTGGTGATTCCAGCAAGGCTGCCAAAAAACTGGGCTGGAAGGCCACAGTTGAAGTCCGTGAATTGGCGGAAATGATGGCGAAATCAGATTACGACGCAATTACCTGATATTATAACCCCCTGAAGCGGCAGAAGTCGTAGGCTGGACCAATGCAGATGATAAAACAAAGATTGCATCGCGGCTATCAAATGCTGAAATCAATGACCCGGGGGGGCAGTCGCACGTTCGCGCCCTATAGTGGCAGTGTTGATGGGCTGGTTGGTGAAAATCTGTTTGGCTGGGCCGTTAAAACCGGCGCAACCGGTGATTTGAGCCTGGGTTTGTTTGTAGCCGAAGGACTGTTGGATATTACAACTGCATCCAACCAACGCCTTGATGTGCGCGATGCCGGCTTTGGCGATGGCAATTGCGGGTTTTCATTTAATTTGAGCCCGGCTTTATTATCGGCAATTGCCAAGGGCGGCGGTCAGGTTACTGTAAGGTCTCTTGATAGTTCGGATTACTGTATTGGTAGATTCAATTTCCCCGCATCCGCTTTTGAGGGCAATGATGAAATTCTGTCTGAGCCGACCCAAAGCTTTTCACCAATTTCGGACCCGACACTAGAGAAATGCCGGTCGCGGCTGTTTGGCGATCTGGCCTGTTTCCGCAGTCAATTGGAGAAAACCCCTGAGAAACCGGACCTGCCAGATCCCGGCCCGCCAGTTATCAAAATGCTGCATGATAAATTATTTGAAAAAAAATCCTATGGAATGAATACAGTAGGAAGCGGTGAGCCGGCCTGCAAACTACCGGCATATATTGATTATATGAAATTACGTATGCGGGTAGATAAATTTCTGGATCTAGATACTGAGGGCAACTCTGATGATTATGCACATGCCTTAAATTGGTATGTATCAGATTATGGATCCTTAAGGGCGGGTCTGCGCATCCCGCTTTCAAGAGAGGTAATCGACTATCTGAATGAGCCCGTAATAATCGGGGGGCAACGTTATTCGATAAGTAGGATTATGTGGTGGCAAATTGCCAAGTCCCCAGTCCAGAAACATAATTTAAACCTGTCCGATTTTGGCAGGTATCTTGAAATATTGTTTTGGTGGGCAAACACAGAAGCAAAAAGAATTCATGTCGAAGATTGTTTGATTCCCCAGAACTACGTCGATATTTTAGCCATGGTAAATCAGGCTCGCAAGCATGATAAATACCCGATGTCCGCCTTCATGGACCGTTTTTTCCGCGAGAACACACAGTTTCATTTTCTGAATGGAACCCGGGAAAACGACCGAAAAATTTTCACAATGTCGATGATCCTTATGTCGGTTAAGCGGCCGGATTTGTTGGGATATATACCGGCTGCGTCTTTGCGTGAAGTTTTCAAAGCCAGCGCAAACGGCCGGTCTGATTTTGAAGAATTTTATAACACTTTGGCCCAAAATGACGTGTTTAATCCTGTTTCTTATGAACGGTTTTCCGCCATTTTGCGTCATCAAGGCTATGATTTGTACAGCCAGTCATTTCTGACGATTAACCCGGACGGAAACCGTTATGAAGCTGCTGCACTTGCCCCCGTTGAAAGTGATGAGCCGGTTGATGTTCAGATGATCGGCCCCTTTGAGAAAGCTTCGGGGTTGGGTCAGGCGACACGTCTTTCAGCAGCTATAATGGGGCAAACGAGTCTGAAAACCAATTCGGTAAATTTCGGATTTGACAACCCTGCCCCCGAGGGTTTCAGCAATGTCGGGGAGATATCTGAATATAAAAATGCCAAAATAAACCTGATCCAGTTGAACGCTGAATCCATTCCGCTGGTATTTGCCTATGAGCCGGATGTCTTTAACGGCAGCTATAATATCGGGTATTTTTATTGGGAATTGAACACCCCGGCGAACTGTCATTATCTAGCTATGGAGTTGCTTGATGAAATCTGGGTTGCTTCGGAGTATGGCGTCAGTATTTATAAGCCCGAAACGGAAATTCCGGTCACAAATGTGGGTATGTGCATTGAAAACCTGCCGGATATAGATCGCAAATCCTCGCGAGATTTTGTGAATCGGCGGTTTCGGTTTGATGATGCTAAATTCGTATTTCTGGTGGCATTTGATTTCTTTTCATTTGTGCAACGCAAAAATCCGGTGGCTGTGCTGGAAGCCTTTCAAAAGGCCTTTTCGGGCATTAAAGACGTGCGGTTGGTAATCAAAACTCAAAACCGCGATGACGTGGTTGATCCGGTAAAGACGCGTATTTGGAACAAACTGCAATCCATCATAGCCAGTGACCGGCGCATTCAGGTTCTGAATGAAACCCTTTCATACAAAGATCTGATAAAGTTAAAACAGGGCAGTGATTGTTATATTTCCTTGCACCGATCTGAAGGGTGGGGTTTTGGTATGATCGAGGCCATGAACCTAAAGGTGCCTGTAATTTGCACAGCCTATTCGGGTAATATGGAGTTTTGCAATGATAAAACCACATGGCTTGTCGATTATAAAGAAGTGGAGTTGAGAGATGAAGATTATATATTCGTACGCCAAGGGCAAAAATGGGCTGAACCCAGTGTGACCGATGCGGCCAAGCAAATGCTGGCTGTGTATTCGGATGATTTGGCACGAAAACAAAAAGTGGACGCCGCATACCATAACATTACAATAAATTTTTCGGCCAAAGCCATCGCCACGCGGTATGAAGCACGGTTGCGTGAAATTCTGGATGGGCTGGATTGAAAATCTATGCGGTGCTGGTAAGTTCCAGGAAATTATTTTGAAGCAATTATCCCGAAACTCCATAGAGCTAAACCCTCTTATTGAACCGCACTGGCAGTTCCGAATACTGCCCCGACAAGGCTCAGAACTTTGCGCGTTACATTGACCGGAGATTCGGTCGCCAAAATAGTATCATTTGGGTTTATTTTGAATTTACGGGCCGCAAACAACCCATCGGCAGACGTTAAATCAA
>DOHJ01000108.1:0-303 GCA_003535335.1 Paracoccaceae bacterium
CGCCGACTACGTCGTCGCCCCAAGAGATTCTATGCGCTCCGCGCGGGGATATTTATGGAACAATAATCAGAACCTTATTTAGCGGAATGGATCTTTTTCGGTGGTGAACCGTTTCACGATATAGCCTTCAACCCCGTCGCCTTCGATGCGGATTTTTATCCAATCGGCATTTGGATCGGATACGACTTCGAAGGCTTCGCCGTAAGCAACCTTGTCCAAAACTGCATAGCTGGTGGATGGGCCTTCGCGCACATTGACGCGGGTGCCGGTAATGTACCAGACGATGCGTTTTTGTTCTGTCAG
>DOHJ01000108.1:696-3946 GCA_003535335.1 Paracoccaceae bacterium
GAGGGTGAAGCTGTGGCGATCCTGTTTGTCGCACTTCGGCTGACCTCTGGTGCGGACACCAAAACGGGTTCTTTTATTCCCGCCACTTCTGTAAATACCGGATTTTCCAGTTTTGGCGCAATCGCCATCACAACCCAAATCAGGCCACCCAAGACCATTGTTAAACGTAACATTATTATCCACCCCAAGGGCAAGCAGCTGCCCGAACTCTTTATTTCTGATTCGTATGCTACAGGATTTATACGGCCTGCGTAAAGTTGTGCTTTGTTTCTTGTCCTGAAGCTGTGGCACGGTTATCACGGGCATTATGAGTGATACGAGTTCAAAAAACAAAAATATTCCCGGTGAAGTGACCGAACCATTGCGCACTGCGCTTGGTGATCGGTATTTGACCTATGCATTATCAACCATCATGCACCGCGCTTTGCCCGATGCTCGTGATGGTCTGAAACCGGTTCATCGGCGTATTTTATATGCAATGCGGGAATTAAAACTGAATCCAACCGGCGGATTTCGTAAATCGGCCAAGATTTCCGGCGATGTGATGGGCAATTATCACCCGCATGGCGATGCCGCGATTTATGATGCCATGGCGCGATTGGCGCAAGATTTTAATGTGCGCTATCCGTTGGTTGACGGTCAGGGAAATTTTGGCAATATCGACGGTGATAATCCGGCGGCAGCAAGATATACCGAAGCACGCATGACCGCAGCAGCCGAAGCGTTGCTGGAAGGTTTGGCCGAGAACGCCGTTGATTTTCGCGAAAATTACGATGGCACATTAACCGAACCTGTGGTTTTGCCGGCCAGTTTTCCAAATCTTCTGGCAAACGGATCCACCGGAATTGCGGTTGGTATGGCAACCAACATCCCGCCGCATAATATCGAAGAGCTGTGCAATGCCTGTTTGCACATGATCAAAACGCCGAATCTGCGTGATGAAACTCTGCTTGAATATATTCCCGGGCCGGATTTCCCGACGGGTGGTACGATTGTCGAGCCGAAAGAAAACATTCTGGAAGCCTATCGCACCGGCCGCGGATCGTTCCGGTTGCGGTCAAACTACGTGGTTGAGCAACTGCCGCGTGGCCAGTGGCAGATTGTGGTTACCGAAATCCCCTATCAGGTGCAAAAATCCAGACTGATTGAAAAGCTGGCGGAATTGATCCAGCTGAAAAAACTGCCTATTTTGGCCGATGTGCGCGATGAAAGCGCCGAAGATACCCGGCTGGTATTAGAGCCGCGCAGCAAAAATGTAGACCCGGCAGTATTGATGGGCATGCTGTTTAAAGCATCCGACCTGGAGGTGCGTTTTAGTCTGAACATGAACGTTCTGATTGATGGTTTGACGCCAAAGGTTTGCAGCCTGAAAGAAGTTCTGCGTGCCTTTCTGGATCATCGCCGTGATGTGTTGCAGCGCCGTTCAAAACACCGGCTGGATAAAATTGATCACCGTCTGGAAGTGCTGGAAGGCTTTATCGTTGCCTTTCTTAATCTGGACCGCGTGATTGATATCATCCGCTATGATGATGACCCAAAGCGCGCCTTGATGTTTGAAAACTGGGCCGAAGCGCATGTGCGCGCCATGTCCGAGGCTGACTATATTTCACCACTTGCAGGGCGCACGATTGGCGAAGATGAAGAGCCGTCTTTGAGCGATGTTCAGGTTGATGCCATTTTAAACATGCGTCTGCGCAGCCTGAGGCGGCTTGAAGAAATCGAGCTGGTTCGTGAACGTGACAAACTGATGCTTGAGCGGGCCGAACTGGAAGATTTGCTGGATGACGAGGGCCTGCAATGGGCGCGGATTTCCGAGCAGCTGCGCCAAACACGCAAGCAATTTGGCCGCGATTACGAGGGTGGCGCGCGACGCACGCTATTTGCCAAGGCGGGTGTTATCGAAGATGTTCCAATCGAGGCCATGATTGACCGCGAACCGATCACTGTGGTCTGTTCTAAAATGGGCTGGATCAGGGCGATGTCGGGCCATGTCGATCTAAGCCGGGAGTTGAAATTTAAAGACGGCGATGAAGCGCGGTTTATGTTCCACGCTGAAACCACCGATCGTTTGCTGGTGTTTGGCAGCAATGGCCGGTTTTACACGCTTTCTGCGGCGAACCTGCCGGGGGGGCGTGGCATGGGCGAGCCGTTACGCCTGATGGTTGATTTGCCGAACGAGGCGGAAATAATTGATCTGTTCATTCACAAACCGGGCCGCAAGCTGCTGGTTGCTTCAACTGCCGGTGACGGGTTTGTGGTGCTGGAAAATGACGTAATTGCCCAAACACGGACCGGTAAACAGGTGCTGAATGTACGCGGCGAAACCCGTGCGCTGGTGTGTAGCGAAGTGGGCGGCGACCACATTGCCTGTGTCGGTGAAAACCGCAAGGTTTTGGTGTTTCCTGTGCTGGAATTACCCGAAATGGGCCGCGGTAAAGGTGTTCGGCTACAGAAATACAAAGACGGTGGATTGTCTGATGTGATCACCTTTAATCTGTCGGATGGCCTAAGTTGGCTTGATCCTGCGGGGCGCACGCGCAACCAGACCGATTTGGCCGAATGGACAGGCAAGCGTGCAACTGCGGGCCGGATGGCACCACGGGGTTTTCCGCGCGATAATAAATTTACCTAACTTGCCAGTGCCAAGCTGATGCGCCACTTAATTCCGATACTATTGCGTGATGATTGCGCATTGGGTACTGCTGCTGTATTCTGAAAAGCGTACATTAAAAAAGGTTCTTGCTATGTTTTTACCGGCCATTCGTATCGTTGCGTTAACTTTTACTCTGGGGATGATTTCGGCCTGTGGTGGCAAAGAAGATTTGTCAAAACCGCCTGAACCTATGGGGAATTTTTTATTGGGCCATAACATTGTCAAAACAGACGGTGTTCAACTTGGCCCATTCTCGCGCAAGGCAAATCCTGATGATTGGGAAAAGTCTGTTAAAAATGCGATTCAGGCCCGGCTCGGGCGTTATGAAGGCAATCAATATATTCATATTGGCACCCATATTGATGCTTATGTTTTGGCTTTGCCCGGCGTGCCTCTGGTTGCATCTCCAAGGCCTATCTTAATCATTAGTGTCAATGTTTGGGACGATAAAACCCAAAAGAAACTCACCGATAAGCCAAAGCAATTTACCGTGTTCGAGCGTTCGGAAAAACCTACACTGATTGTTGGATCCGGCATTGTTAATTCCAAAGCCGAGCAGATGGAGAACCTTTCGCGAAATGCAGCCCGCCAAATTCA
>DOHJ01000139.1:0-2335 GCA_003535335.1 Paracoccaceae bacterium
GGCACCGGCCCCAAGCAACCAGATCGTGGCGGCTGCAGCAAAAACAAAAACCACTACCCCCGCCCCGTCGAGCCAAACCCGCCTTCGCCCCGCGCCGTTTGATTTAATTCCTCCGACAGCACAAACCGCGCCTGAACCACAGGGGCCACAACCATCTGGGCAATTCGATCGCCGTGATTAACCCTAAATGCCTTAGTGCCCGCATTCAGCAAAATAACTCCAAGTGGCCCGCGATAATCACTGTCAATCGTGCCGGGGCTGTTTGGTAAAGTTATGCCGTGCTTTAGGGCCAAACCCGATCGTGGCCTGATCTGCACCTCGAAACCTTGTGGAATTTCAAACCGCAACCCCGTTGGCACCAAAACCCGCGCGCCTGCTTCCAATAAAATTCCGCCACGCAAATCCTCGGCAAAATTCGCCCGCAAATCCGCCCCGGCAGACCCAGCTGTTTCATAAGCAGGCAAACCCAATTCCCGATCCGACTCCTTTAACCACAACATTTTTATTAAAACCATCCACGCGCCCTTCTTCTTGCCCTAAATACCTGCGCCGCAGGCATAAAATCTCTTAACCTAACCGAGCCGCAATCGCCGCCGCCAACCGCTCAGCCACCTGACTTTTGCCCATGCGCGGCCACACATCTACCCCGTCAGCCGAAATCAGCGTCACAGCATTTTCGCTGCCCCCCATAATTCCGGTTTCAGGCGAAACATCATTGGCCAAAATCCAGTCACAGCCTTTTCGTTTCCGTTTGGCGATTGCATTTTCAATCACATCATCGGTTTCCGCCGCAAAGCCGACCACCAACGCAGGCCTGCCCTTTTTCATTTGCGAAACAGTCGCCAAAATATCGGGGTTTTCGGCAAACTCCAGCTTGGGAAGACTACCTTTGGCATCCTTTTTCATCTTTGAACTTGCCGCATTGGCCATCCGCCAATCCGCAACCGCAGCCGCAAAAACGCCAGCATCCGCAGGCAGCGTTGCCTGCACCGCCTCAAGCATTTGCAAGGCGGTCTGAACCCGCACAACCCGCACCCCGTCAGGCGGCGCAACATCGGCAGGGCCAGTCACAAATGTCACCTCGGCTCCCAGCGCCGCCAGTGCCCGCGCAATTGCGCTGCCTTGCGCACCGGATGAACGGTTGGCAATATAGCGCACCGGATCAATCGGCTCATGGGTTGGCCCCGAAGTGACCAAAATATGTTTCCCCTTCAAAGGCCCGTCCGAAATCGCCATTTCAATCGCCGCTACGATTTCCAAAGGCTCGGCCATCCGCCCCGGCCCCACCTCGCCACACGCCATTGTTCCCTCGTTCGGACCTGCAATCAAAACACCGTCAGCTTTTAATGTCGCAATATTTCGCCGGGTCGCAGCGTGCTGCCACATCCGCACATTCATTGCCGGCGCAATCAAAACCCGCTTATCTGTCGCCATCAACAGGGTCGAAGCCAAATCATTTGCCAAACCCGCCGCCATCTTGGCGATCAAATCCGCGGTTGCCGGTGCAACAACCACCAAATCGGCCGCTCGTGACAATTCGATATGCCCCATCTCGGATTCGTCGGTCAGATCAAATAAATCACGGTAAACTTTTTGCGCAGCCAGCCCCGAGACAGACAGCGGCGTTACAAACTCCTCACCGGCGCGGGTCAAAACCGGCACCACTTCGGCCCCGCGCTTGCGCAAGTGCCGGATCAGCTCAAGCGATTTAAAGGCTGCAATGCCACCGCCAATTATCAATAAAACGCGTTTACCTGCAAGCATGTCCAAGCCCTTTCAAACAGTTGCGCCACATTAGGCCGCTGCCTTGCCGAACTCAACCGCTGATCATTCTGCAATCATTTCTGCAATGCCAAACAGGGATCTTCACGTTCTGCCGGTGCGGTTTCAACCCAGAAATCAAATTTTCTGTCAGGCTCGGCCGGTGCTTCCAGAAAAGCTATCGAGATAATCGAGAACGGGCTTTTTGCCTGTTTTAACAATGCAGGCACCGCCCAATCATAATGCGCATGACCCGCGCCGGCGATTAGCACAACAGGGCCACCGGTTTGATCAAACGCCTTGAGCACCGCATCGGCAAAGGCTGCATCCCGAATGCGTTGCGCCTCCACCATGCCAGCCATCATTTCAAGCGGCATTGCCTGGCAATGGGCCTCAAACTGCATTTGCTTGCGCTGTTGCAACTGATTTTCGGGCAGCGGTTGATCCAGCCCGAACACCTCTGCCCTATCGCCAAACACAACAGCCGCCCCTTCGAAATACGCGCGTCGCACTTCATTTTTGGCCAAAGCGGCCCCGAATATCTTTGCCTCGCCAAGCGCCGCAAAGATCGGAT
>DOHJ01000139.1:2474-5321 GCA_003535335.1 Paracoccaceae bacterium
TTTCGGGCAGCGGCTGATCCAGTCCGAACACCTCTGCCCTATCGCCAAACACAACAGCCGCCCCTTCGAAATACGCGCGTCGCACTTCATTTTTGGCCAAAGCGGCCCCGAATATCTTTGCCTCACCAAGCGCCGCAAAGATCGGATAATAAATTGAAAAATCGGGCCAGCCCGAGGCATTCCAGCCTAAAGCCGCCTCAAGTGCATCCTCATCGCGCAAAAGTTCAGGCGTTATCAGCCCCGCCTGCTCTGGCGTTAGCATCTCGAATACCACCGCCTTTGGCTGAACCGCGCGGATCAGCCGCGCCTGCCCCAGATGATGGATCGGATTATCATGGGTTTCGCCCAAAACATAGACATCGGCCGGTTGCAAATGATCCAGATCAGCCATCGAAATTTCACCTGCTTGGGCCTGTCCAAAAACAGCCAAAGCCAAGGTTGCGGAAACAAGTAGGTTTTTCATGTTGGTAAACTGCCCCAAAGAAATACAAATGCCAATAGGTAGATTGCCCCTTAACCTTGCCCCGCAGGCTTGCTATTGGTTGGCCACTCAATAAGGAACAACAGCATGTTGCCAAAACTGACACTGGTAATTGGTGCCGCAGCATCGGGGAAATCGGCCTTTGCCGAACGGCTGGTTGTCGCCAGTGGATTGAGCAAGATTTATTTGGCAACGGCCCAACCCCATGACGACGAAATGCGTGCAAAAATCAACCTGCACCAAACCTCGCGCGGCCCGAACTGGCAAACAATCGAGGCACCGCTGGATCTGTCATTTCCGCTTGCCGATGCAACAACCGACGATATTGTTTTGCTGGATTGCGCAACGCTGTGGCTGACAAACCATTTTCTGGCTGAAAGCAACATAGAACAGGGCGAAAATGATCTGCTTAAGTCCTTGAGAAATTGCGCTGCCCGCGTTGTTATAGTTAGCAACGAAGTCGGCGCCGGTATTGTTCCTGACAACGCGTTATCGCGCAAATTCAGACAGGCCCAAGGGCAGCTAAATCAGGTTCTGGCGGCCAAATCCGATCTGGTTGTAAATGTAATTTCAGGCCTGCCGCTGGTGCTGAAGGGGGCCTTGCCAAAATGACAACATGGTGGTGGATCAGACACGGGCCGACCCATGAAAAATGCTTTGTCGGTTGGCGCGACGTGCCTGCCGATTTATCCAACACCGCCCAAATATCCCGCCTGAATGCACATTTGCCGGATGATGCCTTACTGGTGTCTTCCGATCTGATCCGCGCCAGCGCCACGGCCGATGTAATCCAGCAATCACGAACGCGGCTGCCAAATGAACACCAGTTGCGGGAATTCAATTTTGGGGATTGGGACGGGATGAAGTTTGACGAAATCAGCCAAAAACACCCTGAACTTAGCCGTGCTTACTGGGACGACCCCGGCGATATCACACCGCCAAACGGCGAAAGCTGGAATGATACTGCAGCGCGGGTAAAACAGTTTGTCGACCGGATAAATTCCAGCCAGCCAAACCGCCACATCATCGCCGTGGCCCACATTGGCGTGATCATGACCCAAGTGCAGCGGGCCTGCAACATCAGCGCCAAAAAAGCCATTTCCCACAATATCGACAATCTTTCTGTAACCCGTCTGGGCTGGGACGGCAAAAATTGGAATTGCGGAAAAATCAACCATTTACCGTAAACCATCGCATCCAGTTGTGCACTGCACGATAAATCATAACCAGACAAATCCATTGGAAACAAAGGGAGTTATATTTGGGTTTTGCAACCGGTTTTGCCGCGATAAAACTGTGGTTGATCCAGAAGCATGGCCTAAATTTATCGATCTTTACAACTCGTAAACCTTTTTACCGTTAACCATTAACAACATGGTTAACGGCGCAAAGGATTAAGACATGGTGGCACGCGCCTACACAGTGGCGTTTGAGGGGATCAACGCTCGGCTGATCGAGGTGCAATGCGCCATCAGCCCGGGTTTGCCTGCCTTTTCCATCGTCGGATTGCCGGACAAAGCGGTTTCCGAGGCCCGCGAACGGGTGCGCGCGGCCATGACCTCAATGTCAATTGCGCTGCCTTCAAAGCGTATCACGATCAACCTGTCCCCCGCAGATGTGTTAAAAGTCGGCTCGCATTTTGATTTACCAATCGCCATGGCCTTGCTTGCCGCCTTGGAAATAATACCTGTCGAGGATGTGGAAAACACGGTCGCATTGGGCGAACTTTCCCTGGATGGGTCACTCATTTCAGTGCTGGGCGCTTTACCCGCCGCCATGACTGCGGCTGAACATGACCGCGCCTTGCTTTGCCCAAAGACCTGCGGGGCCGAGGCCGCCTGGGTTGGTGCAACCCAAGTGTTGGCCGCCGGATCACTGACAAATGTTGTGCAGCATTTCACGGGCCAAACCCCACTAACGCCAGCAGTTGCGGGCGAGGTAAAGCGCGAAAATTTCAGCCGCGACATGCGTGATGTCAAGGGTCAGGAACGGGCCAAACGGGCACTGGAAATTGCAGCGGCTGGTCGGCACCACGTGCTGATGATCGGCCCGCCGGGATCGGGTAAATCCATGCTTGCGGCGCGCCTGCCCAGCATCATGCCACCGTTAAGTGCGACCGAAGCGCTGGAAACCTCGATGATCCACTCCCTGTCGGGCCTGCTAAAAGAAGGCGGTATTTCGCGCCAGCGCCCGTTTCGGGAACCACATCATACCGCATCAATCGCCGCCATAGTTGGCGGCGGTCGCGGGGCCAAACCGGGTGAAATATCATTGGCCCATAACGGCATTTTATTCATGGATGAATTTCCCGAATATCCCCATGCCGTGCTGGAAACCCTGCGCCAGCCGATTGAAACCGGAGAAGT
>DOHJ01000165.1:0-5493 GCA_003535335.1 Paracoccaceae bacterium
TAATCGGCAATCGCGGCGCGGGCGTGTTTGGCCAGCTGGCTCATCAGCGCGAAATCTTCGGTCAGGATCAGGTTACGGGTGATTTTTTGCACCTTGGCATCCTTGGATTGAGCGCCCGATCGTTTGGCGGCAATGCGCTGTGCTGTTTCCAGAACTGTCCAGCTATTCAGCAGTTTGTACATTTCCTCGGTATCGGTTTCGCCCATGTTTGGCACCAAACCTTTTTGCACCGGAATGCCGGTTTTCCAAGCCTTTTTCATTTTGGTAATCTGGTGGGTCGACAATGCAGTTGCCAGTTCCTCGACCAGATCCTTGCGCGATTTAGCCGCCAGAATTGCATCGGCATCCTGATATTGCAACAAGGCGCGCGGCATGATGTAGTAGAAATTACCACGCTCGTCGTCCCAATTATCCAGCAATTGCGCGGCCTTGGCCGAATTGGTTGCCTCCAGATGCCACTGCAGCATTTGATGAACCGCATCTGCATGCAGATCGGCGTGATCGCTGCCGTCACCCAATGATCCTGTAAACACAGAATCCTTGGCAATTGAATCCTCGAGCAAGCCTTTGGGGTCATATTGATAGGCAAAACCGCCCGACATGCCGTTGCCAAACCCTTTGGCAAAAGCACCGATATTAAGCACCGCACCGTTGGTCATATATTCAGCGCAGAAATCGCCAACACCTTCCACAACCACCGTGGCACCGGAATTGCGCACCGCAAACCGGTCACCGGCCTGACCCTGGATAAACGTACGTCCACCGGTGGCACCAAACAGGGCAAAATTGCCAATCAGCACATTTTCACCAGCACCATCGCCGCCGCCTTTGGGGGCTTTGACAATAATTTCGCCACCGCAAGCACCCTTGCCAACACCATCATTACAGGTGCCGGTGTGCTCTAACATCATGCCGTCATTGCACCACGCGCCAAAGCTCTGACCGGCCGATCCGTGCGTTGCCACCCGGATGGATCGCGGCGCAAAGAAATGGCGGCCCTGCATATCGGTCATCACCGCAGGAAGATCACCGGCATCGGCCAATTCATGGTTCAGCATCCGTTCAATATCCAGCGACAATTGCCCGCCAACGGTTTTATCACGGTTGTTCAGGCTGTGGTTGCCACCAAATTCGAATTTGTCACGTTTGCCCTCGATCAAAGCGGCGCGGACCATATCAATCAGGTTATCGTCAAAACCGAATTCACGCTCCAGATAGATCGGGTTTTCAACCTTCACTTCGGGCACATTGGTTAGCATCTGGCGCATGTTCAACTGGCCAACCGATGACGGATGATCCAGCAAATGCAGCAAATCGGCACGACCACGGGATTCATCCAGATTGCGCAGACCCAAACGCGATAGAATTTCGCGCACTTCATGGGCCAAGTTCAACAAATATTGCGCCAAGGCGCGTGGATCGCCGTCAAACACCTCGGCGTTGGTGGTTAAACCGGCCGGACATTTCACGTTACAGTTTTTCGCCATCACGCATTTCAACATCATCAGCGCCGTGGTGCCAAATTCGAAACTATCGGCCCCCATCAGGGATGCCTTGACCACGTCCGAACCGGTTTGAAACGCACCTGATCCGCGCAAAATAACCTTGGCGCGCAAACCCGTTGCGCAAAGCGCCTGATGCACTTCGGCGATGCCCAGTTCAGCGGCGCGACCGGTATATTTCAACGAGGTCACAGCAGCAGCACCGGTGCCGCCCGTGTTACCGGCCACGTTGATCACATCGGCGCCGGCCTTGGCCACACCAACGGCGATTGTGCCGATACCTTCGGAGCTAACCAGCTTCACAACCACCTTGACGCGGGCGGCTTTGGCATCGTGGATCAGCTGGGCCAGATCCTCGATCGAATAGGTATCGTGATGCGGCGGCGGCGAAATCAGCTCAACCCCCGGCGTGCCACCACGCGCGGCAGCAATTTCAACCGTAACCTTGGCGGCAGGCAGCTGGCCACCTTCGCCCGGCTTGGCACCCTGACCGATTTTAATTTCGATCTGTTCCAGATTGGGGTCGGACAGATAGCCGGCCCAAACCCCGAACCGTCCCGAGGCAAATTGTTTAATTTTCGAGGCCCGAATTGTGCCATAGCGGCTGATATGTTCGCCGCCCTCGCCCGAATTTGACATGCCGCCGGCCATGTTGGTGCCATGCGCCACCATTTCATGGGCCGTTGCCACCAACGCGCCGTGGCTCATCGCACCCGAAGCCAAACGCGGGGTGATTTCGCTGGCCGGTTGAACCTCGCTTAAGGCCACCGGATCGGCACAGGGCACAATGCGCGACAGGTAATCTTTGGCAGAACCATTGGCCTGCACAAACAGCGCACCGCCTTCCAGCCAGTGACCGGTGATATCCCCCCTGAAGCGTTCGATAAATGTTTGCGAAACCGCATCCAGTCGGGCAATATCGCCAGCATTCGGCCCTGTCAGGCTAATTTTAAATTCGCCATCGGCAATGGTTTCACAAAGAAGACCACGGATCACAAAATCACGGTTGCCAGCCCGGTTAAACAGCATCATTTCGCGCTTGATATCAGCAACCTTGGTCAGCTTGGAAATATCGGCCGGAAAGGCCAGAACATCGCGCAAAGCAGCGGGGCGACTGTGGCGTTCCTTGGCCATCATCCGGCTAAAGGCACGGTAACCCTTGGTGATTTTGAAGCTGTCGATCTGCGCAGGTGTCAGTTTTTCAAAACTGGTGTTCACATAGCCATCATCATCAATGCCAAACGCATCATCCATCTGGCGCAACGTCAGCAGACGGAATGGATCAATTTCACCGTCAGCGCCGGTATCGGTGTATTCGATCGGCTCTTCGGTCATATCGACAAAACCGCGCACAGCCGTCAGGCCGTAAGAGTGGCCAGCACCACCGGCGCGTTCCTTGAACAGGCCCAGCATCGGCACATCATCATCGCCCTCGACTTCCAGTGCGCGGTGATGCCAGTTGGCAGTCGATTGGGCGATGGTGTTAAACTGCACACCACCCACGGGGGTTTTCATATTCGGGAAATATTTTTTGAAAACCGGATCATCCGTGTCCAGAAAATTAGGCTCGAAAAATTCACCGCCCGAATAGCTTTCAACGGTACACAGGCCAACCTTGCCCATGGTTTTCATCAGCGATTTTTCAGCCGCTTTGGAAAATTTGAAAAAGGCTTCGGTGGCATCATCGCCATATTTTTCCTCGGCCCGCATCCGCACAGCCAACGGATAAACCGCAGCCCCGCCAAAGCCCAGCGCACAAGCGATATGATGCGCCGATGAAATCTGGCCGCTTTCAATCACCAGAGAAACCCGCAGGCGCAAACCTTCTTCGATCAGGCGCTGGTTAATGGCAGAAACGGCTATAATCATCGGAATTGCGGCCTTGGATTTGCTGATATGACGATCTGTAATAATCGCGATTCCGCCCTTTTCACGGGCAAAATCAACCACCTTGTTACCAAGCGCGTCAATCGCATCGGTCAGGGTCTTTTCATTGGCCTTGGCATTGTCATAAACAGGCGAAAAAAGCATATCAAAGCGCGCCCAAGGCGTATTTTTTTGCGCCTTGATGCGTAGGATTTCGGCCATTTTCAGAATAGGCGAATTGACCACGATTTGCGGTGATCCGGTTGGGCCACCATGGGGTTTTTCACCCAATGCAACGCGCAATGTCATGCCTTCGGATTCGCGGATCGAATCCAGTGGCGGGTTGGTAACCTGCGCAAATCGCTGGGAAAAATATTTAGCAACCCCGCCTTCAGTATCAGACAACGCATTAATCGCATTACCATAACCCATCGCCGAAATTTTCTCCATTCCGGTGGCCAGCATTGGATCCATCAAAAACTTGAAGCTTTCCTGATTGTGGGTGTATCCGACATAGCGCGCGATTCTGCTCAGATCGCCCTCGTAACGACCAGCGGCAGCACCCGGGTCTTCTTTGGCATCGGGCAATTTATCAATGTTGATTTGCGCTTGCGCCAGCAACGCCTTGTAATCACGTGCCGCCGCCATAGTTTCGAGCGCTTCTTTAGTTTCAAAGATGCGCTGCTGCTCATGGTCGTAAAACAGCATGCCGCCAGCCTCGATCCGGCCACGTTTGATCACGCTTTCGGGCGGGAAATAAATCTGGCCGGATTCAGACATCACAGACAGGTAAACATCGGTTTCGGTACTGCGCAGCGGACGCAGGCCCAACCGGTCAAGACGCGCGCCAATAACTTTGCCATTACCAAAGATCACGGCGGCAGGGCCGTCATTCTTTTCCTCGTAAAGCGAGAAAAATTCAAACATGGTGCGTACCTCGGGCGAAATACGGTCATCGTTTTCCCAAGCAGGCGGCATCATCGACACCACAGCCGTTACCAGATCCAGATCGTCCTGATAAACCCGCGCATTCAGGGTTTGATCCAGCCGGCAACTGTCAGATTGCCCGTTGGGCCGCACAATCGCGCTGTTTTTGGCCATCGCCACCGCGGCCTCGGACAAACGGTTCTTTTTATCTGTATTCAGCTCGCCATTATGCGCCATCAGGCGGAACGGTTGCGCCATGGTTGGATGCGGGTCGGTGTTGGTTGAAAAACGGGTATGAAAATATAGGGTATGCACGCCGTGCTCCGGATCCATCAGATCGCGGAAATAAGGCACAATTTCCCATGAATTCAACCGAGCTTTTAGCACCTGCATATGGGCCGATAGCGACAGCGGATAAAGCCCGGCAAGCGCAGGCGTGGTATAGGCCACGGCCTCGATATCCAGCAATGTTCGGTGGATCAACTTGTCCAGCGCCGCCGTTTTTATGCCGTCAGCTGCTTCGAAAATCCATTGGCGGATCGGCAGCTGTAATTTAATGCCACGTTCGCCAATCTGGCTGTTATCAACCGGCACGTCACGCCGTAGCAACACATTCAAACCGGCCTTGGCAAAACAATCCTCGACCAGCTTATCGGCCGTTTCATGCTGGGATTTATCATCAGGCAAGAAAAAATTGCCAACACCAAAGCTGCCCGCCTCGAGGTTTCTGCCGGTCAGCTTGCCAAAAAATTTAAGCGACAGATCAATCGATACACCAGCCCCGTCGCCAACACCTTCGGCCGACATCCCGCCACGATGCGGCACCGCGCACAATGCCTCGTGACCCTTTTCCAACAGTTCGTGGGTTTGTTTACTGTCTTTACGGGTTAAAAACCCGACACCACACGCGCTGTGTTCAAGGATAGGATCATAAAGGCCGGTTGTGTTTAGCTTCCGCACTGGTTGCACACCTTTTTATATGGCCGAGCATTTGCCGCAAAGCCAAGTTGACAGAACAGGTGGGCTGTTTACGTTATTGAAATCGAGCAGCCCTCTGATATTTTGAACAGCGGGTAAAATCCAGAAGTCTTACGGATTCCCGCTGGGCCTGTCTTTTTAGGCGGTTTTTGCCGCAATATCAAGCACCAGAAATAAATGGCAGTAATGCTGACGCAAATAAACAATACCATTGACTAAA